>NZ_JANLOF010000010.1:0-110192 GCF_025466135.1 Pseudomonas sp. 14P_5.3_Bac1
GGCACCCCCCCCCCCCCCCCCCCCCCCCCCCCCCCCCCCCCCCCCCCCCCCCCCCCCCCCCCCACAAAGGGTCCCAGTCGCTAGAGGGCGCGGATCACATGCTTGATCTCCTGAAACGCCGCCAAGCCCCAAGGCCCCAACTCGCGGCCGATGCTGCTCTGCTTGTAACCACCCCATGCCGTTTGCGGGAAGATCACCTGCGGGGCGTTGATCCACACAAGCCCGGCCTGCAAGGCATTGGCCACGCGTTCGGCGGTGTCGACATCGGCACTCACCACACTGGCGACCAGGCCGAAATCGCTGTCATTGGCCAGGGCAATGGCTTCCTCGGCAGTGGTAAAACGTCGTACACACAGCACCGGGCCGAAGATCTCTTCGTTCCACAACGCACTGCTCAACGGCACATCGGTAAACACGGTCGGGCGAATGAAATAGCCCTTTGCCAGTTCGGCCGGTCGTTCACCGCCGCACAGCAAACGCGCGCCGTCTGCGATGCCACGCTGAATATGCCCCAGCACCCGCTGATACTGCGCACGGTTGATCAACGCGCCCATTTCCACCTCATCGGCAAACGGGTCTGCCACGCGAATCCCTTCGGCCCGCGTCTGCAAACGCTGCAGGAACGCGTCCGCCAAGCTGTCAGCCACCAGCACGCGGCTGGTGGCCGAACACATCTGCCCGGCGTTGAAAAAACCACCACCACAGGCCAGTTCCACCGCCAGGTCGAGGTCGGCATCCGCGAGCACCAGCAACGAGGATTTACCGCCCAGCTCAAGGCTTACACCCTTGATGGTTTCTGCCGCGCGTTGCATCACCTGCACGCCGACGGCGTTACTGCCGGTGAAGGACATCTTCGCCACGCGGCGGTCTGCCGCCAGCGGTGCGCCGACCGCCAGGCCCGTGCCGCAGACCAGGTTGAACACACCCGCCGGCAGCCCTGCCTGGGCAATAATTTGCGCCAGTTGCAACTCGGCCAACGGCGTGACTTCCGATGGCTTGAGCACCACGCAACATCCGGCCGCCAGGGCCGGGGCGAGTTTCCAGGCGGTGGTCACCATCGGGAAATTCCACGGCACAATCAGCCCGACCACACCACAGGGCTCACGGCGCAGGCGTGCGCCGAAGTCCTCGCCGGGCAGTGACACCGGGCGGTCTTGCGCGGCGTCCATGTCGTCGCACATGCCGGCGTAGTAGTCGAAGGTGGCGATCACATCGTCCACATCAATGCCGGCCTCAAACAGCGGCTTGCCATTGTTGCTCGACTGCAACTGCATCAGCTGCTCGCGCTGGGCGCTCACGCCCTGGGCGATCTTGCGCAGCACGGCGGCGCGGTCCCGGCCGGTGCTTTTCGACCAGTCGATGAACGCCGCGCTGGCCGCCTCCACCGCTTGGGCCACGGTGCTCGCATCGCCCACGCTGACGTGGGCCAGGCTGGCTTCGGTGGCAGGGTTAATCACCTCGATGACGTCATGGCCTGCACGCCATTCGCCCGCAATAAACACACCGTTCAATACTGCGCTCATACCGCGACCTCCTGCATCCACAGCCTCTGGTCGATTTCGATCAGCGTCGGCCCCTGGCGATCAGCGGCGGCGCGCAATGCCGTGCGCAGCTGCGCGATACCCTGAATGCTCTCGGCGGCGCAGCCCAAGGCTTTGGCCACACCGATAAAGTCCGGGGTGTAGATGTCCACACCGACCGGCTCGATGGCGCGGTTGAGCATGTACTTCTTGATCTCCTCGTAGCCCTGGTTATTCCACAGCAGCACGATGACCGGCACGCGCGCCTCGACCGCGCTGGCCAGTTCCGGCAGGCTGAATTGCAGGCCGCCGTCGCCGATCAGGCACACCACCGGTTGCCCGTCGCCGCGTCCCAGCCAGGCGCCAATCGCTGCGGGCAGGGCGTAGCCCAAGGTGCCGTAGCCGGTGGAGGAATTGAACCAGCGGCGTGGGTGGTCGAGGTTCAGCGTCAGGTTGCCGCTGTACACCGGTTGGGTGGAGTCGCCCACCAGCACGGCGCCGGGCAGTTCCGCCAGCACGGTGTTGAGAAACAGGGTTTGCGCGCGGGTGGCGGCGTCCCAGGTGGGCGTCAACTCAGCCCACAGGCGCGCGACGCGTGGGCTGCCCCAGTCGGGATCGCGCTCGCCCAATACCTGGCTGTCCAGCGCGGCCAACAACGCTTCGGCTGCGATCTGCGCATCGGCCACCAGTGCGACCTGAGGCGGGTAATTGCGCACGGTCTGGTCGGGGTCGATGTCGATGCGCAGCAGCGCGCCGGGGATCTCGAACCCCCCGGCGAAGGTCACGTCGTAATCGGTTTCCGCCAGTTCGGTGCCGATGGCCAGCACCACATCGGCTTCGGCGACCAGGGCGCGGGTGGCGACCAGCGTCTGGGTCGAGCCGATCAGCAACGGGTGCGCGGCCGGCAGCATGCCTTTGGCGTTGATGGTCAGGGCCACCGGTGCGCCAAGCCGTTCGGCCAGGCGGGTCAATTCGGGGGCCGCCTCGATGGCGCCGCCGCCGGCGAGAATCAGCGGGCGTTTTGCTGCCGCCAGCAACTGGCTCATCTGCTTCACCGCCGCCGGCGCGGCACCGGCGCGCGCCACGCTGATCGGCTCGCTGCCGAGCAGGGCATCGGCGTTTTCAACCAGCACATCCAGCGGAATCTCGATGTGCACCGGGCGCGGTCGCCCGGCCTGGAACAGCGCAAACGCGCGGGCCAGCACGCCAGGCAACTCCGCCGCCGACATCAAGGTGTGCGAGAACGCCGCCACGCCCGCGATCATCGCGCTCTGGTTCGGCAGCTCATGCAGTTTGCCGCGCCCGCCACCCAATTGGCTGCGCGATTGCACACTGGAAATCACCAGCATCGGGATCGAGTCGGCATAGGCCTGGCCCATGGCGGTGGTGATGTTGGTCATGCCGGGGCCGGTGATGATGAAACACACGCCAGGTTTACCGCGGGTGCGCGCATAGCCGTCGGCCATGAAGCCTGCGCCCTGTTCGTGGCGCGGGGTGACGTGGCGGATGCTCGAGCGCGCCAGGCCACGGTACAACTCGACGGTGTGCACGCCGGGAATGCCGAACACCTGGTCTACGCCGTAGCGTTCCAGGAGGTTGACCAATACTTCGCCGCAGGTCGCCATACATGTCGCTCTTGTTGTTGATTCGAGGCGCTATTGGAGCGGCAGGCCGGTAGCGCCAACAATCGATAAAAAGTCATACTAGCCATGTCCCCACGTCATGGCTGCGCCCAATGAAACGCTTGCCACCGCTGCCCGCGCTGCACACCTTCTGGGTCACGGCCCAGTGCTGCAACTTCACCCGCGCCGCTGAGCAACTGCACATCACCCAAGGTGCGGTGAGCCGGCAGATTGCCGGGCTCGAAAGTCATTTGGGCTATGCCTTGTTCCAGCGCCAGGCGCGGGGCTTGAGCCTGACCGAAGAGGGCCGCGAGTGGTCGCTGCGGGCGCAGCAAGTGTTTGGCTTGATCGGCGACGCGGTGGAGCAGATCGGCGGCCGCCGCCAGACCCTGCAACTCAAGGCCTCCACGTGTGTGATGCGCTGGCTGCTGCCGCGTTTGCTGCAGTGGCAAAAGGAGCGCCCGGACGTGCCGGTGGAACTCACCACCACCGTGGCCTACACCGTGGACTTTCGCCGCGAGCAATTCGACGCGGCGGTGATCTATGCGCCCATCGCCGAGCAGTCGGCGCAGGCGCGGCATTTATTCGATGAACAACTCACCCCGGTCTGCGCGCCGGTGTTGCTCGCCAGCCTGCACACACCGGCTGATTTGCAGCGCCAGGTGCTGCTGCACCCCACGCGGGACGAGCGCGATTGGGCGTTGTGGCTGAAGGCTGCGAACACGCGCTTGAGCAACCTGGCCCAGGGGCATCATTTTGAAACGCTGGACCTGGCAATGACGGTGGCGTCCCAGGGCTCGGGAGTGGCGATTGGCGACAGTGCGTTGATTGGCGAGGATGTGAAGGCGGGGCGGCTGGCGACACCGTTTGAACTGCGCGTGCCGACCGGGATGGGGTATTACCTGGTGTACCCGCCAGGCACTGAGCCTTCGGCCGGGCTTGAAGCGCTGATGGAGTGGCTGGTGAGCCAAGCCCAACCGTCGTAATACCGCAGACCCAAAAGTGGCAGCGGGCTTGTGTGGGAGCTGGCTTGCCTGCGATGCAGGCACCTCGGTGTGTCAGTCATGCCGCGGTGATGCTATCGCAGGCAAGCCAGCTCCTACAGGGGTCGTCAGTAGCCGACGGTGAAACGCTGGCGCGAGTGCTTCGGCGTTTCTACTTCGTCGATCAACGCGATGGCGTAGTCAGCAAAGCTGATCCAGCTGCGCCCTTGCGCGCTCACCAGCAAATCATCCTGGCCCACGCGGAATGTTCCGGTGCGCTCGGTCTCAACGAACTCCGCCGACGGCGACAGGAAGGTCCAGTCCAGCTCTTTTTCCTGGCGCAGCGCATCAAGAAATTCAGCGCCGGCGCTGGCCTCGGCCTTGTACTCCGCCGGGAAGCCAGGGCTGTCGATGACTCGGCTGCCATCCGGCAACAACAACGAACCTGCACCGCCAACCACCAGCAGGCGTTTCACCCTGGCGTTCTTCACCGGGCCGATCACCGCACTGGCCGGCAGTGTGGCGAAGTGCGCCGCACTGATCACCACGTCGCTGCCGCTGACAGCCTGTTGCAGGGCGTTGGCATCCAGGGCGTCGACCTGTTTGACGGTGACGCCCGGGCGTGCGGTCAGCGTGCCGGTATTACGCGCAAGGGCGGTGACGGTATGCCCACGACGCAGCGCTTCTTCCAACAGTTGGCTACCGGCGCGGCCGGTGGCACCAATGATTGCGATCTTGCTCATGACGCTCTCCAGTACGTTAAGGTTTAAAACCATTCACCACTTCATTTCGCCCTTGGCGACTTTGGCACCGAGTTCCAGGCTGCTCTCATCTTCAAGTTTCGGGTAACGCTTTTTCATGGCCGCGATCAGCGCAGTGGAATCCTTGGCCTTGGCGGTTTCCTCATCGAACGCTTTGATATAGCCCGCGGTGAATGCCACGGACTGCACAGTGGGTGTACCCAGGTAGTGACCCGGAATCACGGTGCGCGGTTTCAGGTCTTCGATACGTTGCAAGGTTGCCAGCCAGTCAGCGTGGGACTGGGCGGTTTGCGTATCGGCCATCCACACGTGGGTGTTCTCGAACACCACAACGCCGCCCACCACGGCCTTGATCGATGGAATCCACACGAACGTGCGCTCCGGCTGCGGGCCGTCCAGGCCGACCACTTCCAGCGTCTTGCCTTCCAGGGTCAGGCTATGGCCTTGGAGCACCTGCGGGATGATGGCTTTGGCCGGTTTGTCGGCACCCAGCTTAGGGCCCCAGAACGCGAGTTTCTGCTCGGCGGTGGCCTTGATATGGTCGACCACCGGCTGGGTGGCTACCACCTTGGCGGCGGGGAACGCCTTCGTCAGCACTTCAAGGCCGAAGTAGTAATCCGGGTCGCCGTCACTGACGTAGATGGTGGTCAGGCGCTTGCCGCTGGCGCGAATCTTTGTCACCAGTTGCTCGGCTTGGGCATTGCCGAATTGCGCGTTCACGAGGATGACGTCGTGCTCGCCGCTGACCAGTACCGAGCTGACGGGCATCATTGCCGAGGTACCAGGGTTATAAGCATCCAGCGTCAGATCGGCTGCCGCGGCATGGGCGGCGAATGCCAGGGCGGCCATGGCCGTGGCCAATCGTTTAAGCGTCGAGATCATGTGCAGCTCCAGCAGCAGGTAAGTGATGCCCAGAGCTTAGTTGCACCAAACGTCACAAAAAATGCCATGCTTGAACATAGTTTGTTTCTGAAAGCGTGCAAATCATGGATCGTCTTCAAGCAATGCGGGTGTTTGTCACGGTCGTCGACCTGGGTAGCCAGTCGGCGGCGGCGGATCAGTTGGACCTGTCGCGGCCGGTCGTTTCACGTTATCTGGCAGAACTTGAGGATTGGATGGGCGCGCGGCTGATGCATCGCACCACGCGCAAGCTCAGCCTCACCGCGGCGGGTAGCGAAATGCTGCCCCGAGCGCGGCAGTTGCTGGAGTTGTGCAACGACATGCAGGCCGCCGTCAGCGAGCCGGACGAAGCGCCGCGCGGCCAGCTACGGCTGAGTGTCAGCAGCTCGTTCGGCCAGGCGCAATTGGCGGACGCCGTGGCCGAGTTCGTCAAGCGCAACCCGTTGGTCAGTATCGATCTGCAGATGCTCGACCGTACGGTGAACCTGGTGGATGAGCGTATCGACCTGGCCATTCGCACCAGTTTTGAGCTGGACCCCAACCTGATCGCTCGCAAGCTGACCCTCTGCCGCTCGGTCATTTGCGCGTCCCCGGCCTACCTGCTGGAGCACCCGCGTCCGCAGCACGTGCACGACCTGGCGAAGCATAACTGCCTGACGCACACTTACTTCGGCAAAAGCCTGTGGCACTTCACCGAAAACGCAGAGCCGGTGTCGGTGGCGGTACAGGGCAATATCAGCGCTAACGAGGCGACCGCCCTGTTACGGGTGACATTGGCGGGGGCAGGGGTGGCGCGGCTCCCCAGTTATCAGGCGGGGGATTACATCCGCAGCGGCGAACTGATCCGTTTGCTGCCCGAGGCGGAGCCCCAGCAAATGAATGTCTACGCGGTGTACGCCTCGCGCAAGCACATGCCGTTGGCGCTGCGCAGCCTGCTGGATTTTCTGGTGCTGCGCTTTCCTGAGGAGCCGGTGTGGGATGTCGGCCTTTGAATCCGACATAAAGATCTTGAATGGCGTCCAATAATGGCAACTCTTGCTGGCTGACCTATGCTTTAAACAGCACCGAGTCGATCAGTTCAGAGGTGTGCCATGACTCTAAAAATCAGAAAGTACCTGATGATTTTCATCCTGTGCGCCCTGGCTACCGCGCTGTACGGCACTGCTGCGTACCGGGTTGAACAGACCCGCATGCAGCCGACCTTTGCGGTCAGTTGCCATCAGGACATGTGCCTGCCGCGTACCGGCAGTTTCAGCGCGCTCAGGTAGGCTGTTCGGCCTTCAACTGCTCGCGGAATGCTTTGGGCGAGAACCCGACCCGGCGCCGAAACAGTCGCGAGAAGTTGGTCGGGTCGGAAAACCCCAGCACCTCCGACATCTCATTGATGGTCATGCTGGTGTAGGTCAGCAGGCGCTTGGCTTCCAGCAACTGGCGGTCATGCATGATCTGCAGCGCAGGTTGCCCACCCAATTCCCGACACGTGCCGTTCAGGTGTGAAACCGAGATGCCCAGCTTGTGGGCCAGGTCTTCGATCTTGGGGTGTTCGCGATAATGCTGTTCGACCAGTTGGGTAAACCGCCGGAAATATTCACGCCCTCGCGGTGCCCGCGCGTGGCGACGCTGGATGGCCTGGCGGCTGATCCACACCAGCAGCACGCTGACCAAGGCGTGCATCATCATGTCGCGCGCCGGTTGCTCATCGGCGTATTCGTCCTGCAGGCGCGCAAACAGGCTGTTGAGGTAGTCGCTGTCCTTGCCGGCCGGGTAGTTGCCCAAGGCTTGCAAGCCGTCCACCGTCGAGCCCAGCTGCGTCTGCAAATGGCTGACCAGCGGCGCTGACAGCGTGACGATGAACCCTTCGACATCTTCGGCAAACCGAAACCCATGCACACACAAGGGCGGCAGCACCTGCAAGGTCGCCTCGTCGAGCGTGGTGCGCTGGCCTTCGATTTCCAGTTGCGCCTGGCCTTTATGCACGTACAACAACTGGCACAGGTCCGCGTGCCGGTGGGGCTGGATTTCCCACTGGTATTCCCGACTGCGCCGGGAAATGGTTTCACAGTGCAACAAATCGGGCGTCGGCCATTGCTGGCTTTCCCCGTAAAGCTTGAAGACCGGAATCGCGGTACTGGCAGTTTTGGTCATGGTTTCAATCCGATACTCAGGATAGTGGTTCGGTAATCGCCCCGATTGGCAAAAAGCGCAGGCTTTGTCTCAGTTTTCACCTTCTTATGGCGGTCACTCAAGTGAAAAATGTCAGCAACAAGATCAATGACAACTCTTTCACCTCATCCGTTCGGGTGAGCCTTGCGGACCCTAAAAATAATGAAAACGCTGAAAACCCAAGTCGCCATTATCGGCGCCGGTCCCTCCGGACTGTTGCTCGGTCAACTGCTGCACAACGCGGGTATCCAGACCCTGGTGCTAGAGCGCCAGCGGGCCGATTACGTGCAAGGCCGCATCCGTGCCGGGGTGCTGGAGCAAGGCATGGTCGACCTGCTGCGCGAAGCCGGTGTCAGCCAGCGCATGGACGCCGAAGGCCTGGTGCATGACGGTTTCGAGCTGGCGCTCAATGGCCAGCTCAGCCATATCGACCTCAAGGGCTTGACCGGCGGCCGGTCGGTGATGATCTACGGCCAGACCGAAGTGACCCGCGACCTGATGCAAGCGCGTGAAGCCGCCGGCGCCCTCACGCTGTACGAAGCGCACAACGTGCAGCCCCATGACCTTAAAAGTGATCGACCGTGGCTGACCTTCGAGCATCAGGGCGAAGCCTTTCGTGTGGAGTGCGACTACATTGCCGGCTGTGATGGTTTCCATGGCGTGGCGCGCCAATCCATTCCGGCTGATTCGTTAAAGGTTTTCGAGCGCGTCTACCCCTTTGGTTGGCTGGGCGTCCTTGCCGACACGCCACCGGTGCATGCCGAACTGGTCTACGCCAAGCACCCGCGCGGCTTTGCGCTGTGCAGCATGCGTTCGCCGACCCGCAGCCGTTATTACCTGCAAGTGCCGGCTGAAACGGCGCTGGATGAATGGTCGGATGAGCGTTTCTGGGATGAGCTGAAAACCCGCCTGCCCAGCGCCCTGGCCGCACAGTTGGTGACCGGGCCGTCGATCGAAAAAAGCATCGCGCCGCTGCGCAGCTTTGTGGTGGAACCGATGCAATACGGGCGCCTGTTCCTGCTCGGGGATGCGGCGCATATCGTGCCGCCAACCGGGGCCAAGGGGTTGAACCTGGCGGCCAGTGACGTGAATACGCTGTTTCGCATCCTGCTCAAGGTGTATCGCGAGGGGCGCGTGGACTTATTGCCGCAGTACTCGGCGATCTGCCTGCGCCGGGTGTGGAAGGCCGAGCGGTTTTCCTGGTGGATGACCTCCATGCTGCACCAGTTTGCGGACGCGGATGGCTTCAGCCAGCGCATCGCCGAGAGTGAGCTGGCGTATTTCGTCGATTCGCAGGCCGGGCGCACAACCATTGCAGAAAATTACGTCGGGCTTGCTTACGAAGCTATCGAGTAGCCTGCTATCGTATCGAGCATTCCCGCGGGCCCTTTCTGCCCGTGGGCCTTGCTCGAAGGTTCTGCCGTGACCAACCTCAACCAGCCCACCCAACCCGTTCCCGCCGTGCGCAGTGTGCTCGCCGCCTTGATGATGGCGATCTTCCTCGGCGCACTGGACCAGACCATCGTCGCCGTGTCCATGCCGGCCATCTCCGCGCAGTTCCATGACGTCAACCTGCTGGCCTGGGTGATCTCCGGCTACATGGTGGCGATGACGGTGGCGGTGCCGATTTACGGCAAGCTCGGTGACTTGTACGGGCGTCGCCCGATGATGTTGATCGGCATGAGCGTGTTCACCCTGGCGTCGCTGTTTTGCGCCATGGCGCAAAACATGGAGCAACTGGTGCTGGCGCGCATTCTGCAGGGCATCGGCGCCGGCGGGATGATCTCGGTGAGCCAGGCGATCATTGGTGACATCATTCCACCGCGCGAGCGCGGGCGTTATCAGGGTTATTTCAGCAGCATGTACGCGGTGGCCAGTGTGGCCGGGCCGGTGCTGGGCGGGTACATGACCGAGTATCTGTCCTGGCGTTGGGTGTTTCTGATCAACCTGCCGCTGGGCGCCGGCGCCTGGTATGTGGCGCATCGCACCCTGGTCGGGTTGCCGGTGCCGCAGCGCAAGCCGATCATCGATTATGTCGGCACCTTGCTGATGATCATCGGCCTCACGGCCTTGCTGCTGGGCATCACCGAGATCGGCCAGGGCCATCATTGGCGCGACCAGCAAGTGCTCGGGCTGCTGGTGTGTGCGGGGGTGGCGCTCACGCTGTTTGTCTGGCATGAACGCCGCGCGCGCGAGCCTTTGCTGCCGATGCACCTGTTTGCCAATCGCAGCGCCGTGTTGTGCTGGTGCACGATTTTTTTCACCAGTTTTCAGGCGATTTCCCTGACGGTGTTGATGCCGCTGCGGTATCAGACGGTGACCGGTTCGGGGGCGGACAGCGCCGCGCTGCACCTGCTGCCGCTGGCCTTCGGCCTGCCGGTGGGGGCTTATTTTGCCGGGCGCATGACCTCGGTGACCGGGCGCTATAAGCCAATGATTCTGAGCGGCGCGTTGCTGAGCCCGTTCGCGATTCTGGGCATGGCCTACAGTGCGCCGCAGGCGGTCGGGATGACGGCGATGTTCATGTTGCTGTGTGGGATTGCGGCGGGGATGCAGTTCCCGACGTCGCTGGTGGGGACGCAGAATTCGGTCGAGCAGCGCGACATTGGCGTGGCGACCAGCACCACCAACCTGTTCCGCTCCCTTGGCGGGGCCGTAGGCGTGGCCTGCATGTCGGCCTTGTTGCTGGCGCTGTTGCAGGATTCGAGCTTTGCGCATTTGGCCAGCGGCGCGCTGGTGGCCGAAGGCAGTTCCGGCAACGTCTTGCTGGACGGCTTGAACGCCGCGCCCGGCCCGGCGCAGGATGCCCTGCGCGGGGAGTTGGCGGTGACGTTCCGGCATTTGCTGATGGTGAGTGCGGCGGTGTCGTTGCTGGGGTTGGCGGCGGCGATTGCGATGCCTAACCGAGTGCTGCGTGGGCGTGAAGACAAGGCCAAGTAACTGACCCCATGATGATCAAATTGTAGGAGCTGGCTTGCCTGCGAAGGCGGTGTATCAGTGCCGGCTATGCAAACTGACCCACCGCTTTCGCAGGCAAGCCAGCTCCCACAGGTGACTGCATTCCAAGCCTGATCAGGGGCTGTAATACCCGACCGCCACCATGAAATGTCCGGTCTTGCGCAAGTAGGCGTGCTTGTTCTCGACCTTGTTGGTCACCGGGTTTTTCCAGCGGTACTTGTACTCACCTTGATCCTGCTCGGCCATCAGCTTCAAAATCGGCTCGCCCACCGGCTTGCCGTCCGGGTCCCTGATCTTGGCAAAATCGGTGTCCACCAGCCGCAGGTTGGTGCCGTGGGCCACATAGCGCCCGGTATTCAGGTCAACCACGAACACATACAGGTCATCCTGCAGGAAGTCGCCCTGCAACGAATTGATCGCCTTGAGCGTGCCGGCTTCATCTTTGACCAGTGCTTTCACCGCCTTGTCGCGCAAACCGCGAGCCTGCTCTGGCGTGGCGCGTGGCAGGTAATAGCCGACGGCCAGAATCCGCTCGCCGATGCGTTGATAAAACACATGTTTGTGCTCAACCTTGCCGTCGTTCCAGTTCTGCCAGCGATAATCGGCCTGCTGGATGCCTTGGCCTTCGGGCACCGCCAGCGCTTGTTTGAACGAGGCTTGCAAGTCGGGCCCGAGCAACTCGGACACATCGCGGCCGATCAAGGCCGAGGAGGGCCCGCCACTGGCCAGCAACACGCCCTGGGTGTCGACCACAAACACATAACGGTCATGGTCGACAAACTCCCCTTGGCGACTGAACGCGGCAAACGCCTTGTCGCCATTGCTCTGGTAATAGGCCAAGGCCTTGGTCAGCAGCGCCTTGGCGGCCTGGGCGTCCTCCTCCTGAGTGGCCGCGTGCACCTGGCTGCAACACAACAGCAGCAGCCAGGTGATTCGGAGCAGTCCCTTCATTACTCATCCCTCGTTATTGTTTGATGTGAGCACAGCGTAGACCGCTGCGGCTCAGGGCGCCGCCAGCCATTGATTGACGATGGCGTCGTACGCCCCGGTGGCGACGCTCAAGTGCAACCACTGGTCGACATAGCTTTTCCACGCCACGTCATCGCGGGGCAGCAGGAAGGCTTTTTCGCTGTACTGCATCTGCTGCTGCGGGTTGACCGCGCACAGCCCGGGCTTGAGCTTTTGCTGGAAGCGCGCCTCGCTGGCGTCGGTGATCATCACGTCCGCCTTGCCCGCCAGCAACTCGTCGAAGATGGTCACGTTGTCATGCAGGCGGATCTGCGCCTGGCCCAGGTGAGCGCGGGCAAACACTTCGTTGGTGCCGCCGGCCGGCTCGATCACCCGCACCTGCGGCTGGTTGATCTGCTCGACGCTCTGGTAGCGCTGCACGTCGGCGCATCGCACCAGCGGGATTTTGCCGTCCACACCCAGCGTCTGGCTGAAGAAGGCCTTTTTCTGGCGCTCCAGCGACACCGAAATACCGCCCACGGCGATGTCACAGCGTTGAGCCAGGAAGTCCGGCATCAGGGTTTTCCAGGTGGTCGGCACCCACGTGATCGTCGCATTCAGGCTTTTGGCCAGCGACTCGGCCATGGCAATGTCGATGCCTTCATAACGGCCATCGGCGCGCAGCGACGTGTAAGGCTTGTAGTCGCCGGTGGTGCAGACGGTGAGCGTGCCGCGCTGCACCACCTCATCGAGGCGCGAGGGCGCGGCATCGGCCAGGGCGGTGGTTGCCAAACCCGCCAATACACACAGGGCCAGGGGAGCTTTCATGCGGTCGAGTCCTTGGGGCAAGATCGGGGCGGCCATTATTTCCAGGAGCGCGCCGAGGTAGCAAGCGGCGTGAATGTTTAGCCAAGCTGCAACCAAACTCCGTCAACCCTGAATTTAAACCCCCTGTGCAGGCGTGTGACGCTGCCGGGCATCTACCTCACTGTGAATCCCGCATGGACGGTTCCCCCGACACTCATCCCGCGACATTGCCTGGTGCTTTAGTGCCCAGCTGTACCGCGGTTGTCGAGGCCCTTCCTTCCGAGCTGGCCTTCTGGGCCTTGTTCCACTGCCGACACGCGCGCCCACCGGATACCGCTCTCCTACGTTGATCTTTCCCATAGACCCAGCGCCCCTGCGCGCGTTGCCTATGTTCCTGCCTGACGCAAACGTATGAGACTTGCCATGAGTGATTTCGCCTGCCTGCACGAAGCCCGATCTTTCCTTGAACAGCACCCGGACATCGAGATGTTCGAGCTGTTTATCCTCGACAACAACGGCGTGCCGCGCGGCAAATGGCTGCACCGCGATGAGCTGCTGGCGGTGTACGAAAGTGGCCGGCCGTTGCCCAGCACCATCCTCGGCCTGACGATTAATGGCGACGACGTGGAAAACTCCGGGCTGGTGTGGGAGGTCGGGGATATCGACTGCCGCGCCTACCCAATCAGCGCGAGCTTGCAGCGCATGCCGTGGCGCCTGATTCCCACGGCCGCCGTGCAAGTGAGCATGCACCCCACCGAGGGCATGCCCGCCACCGTGGCCGACCCGCGGCATTTGCTCGCCAAGGTCATCGACGGGCTGAAAGCCGACGGTTACTACCCGGTGATGGCGGCCGAGCTGGAGTTTTACCTGCTCGACCAGACACCCGACAGCAACGGCCGCCCACAACCGGCGCGGGATGTGGACGGCAATCGCCCGCGCTCGACCCAGGTGTACGGCCTGCGCGAGCTGGAGCAGATCGAACCGTTCCTCGCCGACCTTTATAGCGCGTGCAAACTGCAAGGCATCCCGGCGCGCACGGCAATCTCCGAATACGCCCCGGGCCAGGTTGAAATCACCCTGGAACATCGCGCCGATGCTTTGCAGGCCATGGACGAAGCCGTGCGCTACAAGCGCCTGGTCAAGGGCGTGGCGCATAAACACGGGATGACCGCCTGCTTCATGGCCAAGCCGTTCGACGACCTGGCGGGCACCGGCATGCACATGCACGTCAGCCTGGCGGATGCCCACGGCAATAACCTGTTCGCCAGTGAGGCTGCCGACGGCACGCCGCTGCTGCGTCAGGCCGTGGGCGGCATGCTCAGCACCTTACTCGATTCGTTGCTGATGTTCTGCCCCAACGCCAACTCCTATCGCCGCTTCCAGACCAACAGCTACGCACCGCTGGCCGCCACCTGGGGCGTGGACAACCGCACCGTGAGCCTGCGTGTGCCCGGCGGGCCGGCCAATTCCCGGCACATCGAGCACCGCATCTGCGGTGCTGACGCCAACCCTTACCTGGCGGCCGCCGCAATCCTGGCGGGTATCCATCGCGGTGTCCGCGAGCAACGCGACCCCGGCGCCCCGGTGGAAGGCAATGGCTATGCGCAAGCCAAACAATTGCTGCCCACTGACTGGCTCACCACCCTGCGTGCGCTTGAAGGGTCAAGCTGGGCGCGGGATGCGTTCGGCAGTGAGTTCCTGGGTGTGTACCTGGCGGTCAAGCGTGCCGAATATCGGCAGTTTATGGGCGAGGTAGGCGAGCAAGACTGGCGCTGGTATCTGCACCAGGCGTAATCCACTGTGGGAGCCGGGCTTGCCCGCGACAGCGGTGTGTCAGCCAGTGGTGGGTTGCCTGACCCACCGCCATCGTAGCCTCGCTGAAGCTCGACAACTCCCACAATGGATCTTGGATGTTTGGTGGCCGTGACGGCTTCGACCTTTTTTTCACGTTGCAGTGGGTAAGCTGCGGTTCAAGGTCGTTCACTACCGTTCCACACACATGAGCCCGTGATGCCGTCACAACCACCTTCCGCCATCGAAATTGAATTCACCGAGCGCTGTGACCGTGAGCATGCCAGGGTCTGCGGCGACACACGCCCGCCGCGCCTGCGCCAGCGCGTAGCGGCGTGGCGTGATGAGCGGTTGGTGCGCCAGGCGTTGAAAGTGGCCGGCGAGCCGGGGCTGATCCTCGACCTGGCCTGCGGTTCCGGCCGGTTCTGGCCGGTGTTGGCAGAACACATCAACCGCGTGATTCTGGCCTCTGACAATTCCCAGGCCATGCTCGACCATGCGCGCACTCATCACCCGGCAGCGCTGCTCAAGCGCGTCAAAACATTCCAGGGGTCGGCGTTTTCCATCGGCTTGTCGGCCAATGCGGTGGACTGCATTTTCTGCATGGAACTGTTTCGCCATGTGCCCAGCAGTGAAGGGCGTTTGGCACTGCTGCGCGAGTTCCATCGGGTCAGCCGCGACACCGTGATCGTTTCCGTGAACGCACACACACCTGTCGAGGGCGAGTTTCGCCAAGCCGGTTTCAAAATACTCAACCATCAGGAATTCCTGCCGGGCTCCAAGCTGTGGCGGGTTTACGTACTGCGTAAGAGAAGCTAACTCCCGTCCGTCGGACTATTCTTCCTGTCTTGTCGGAGTTTTCATGAAGGCGTGTGCACTGCGGATGCTCGCAAGCGTCTTTCGCGATATATACTGCGCGCCATTCTTCAAGGGAGAGCCGTGTGGCCATCGATATTCACTGGATCTGCGACAACGATAGCCTCGGCCAGCATTGCGCCGAATGGCAGCAGTTGCCATTCGTCGCCCTCGACACCGAATTCATGCGGGTCGATACCTTTTATCCCATTGCCGGGCTGATCCAGATCGGCGATGGCGTACGCGCTTACCTGATCGACCCTCTGACCATCGACAATTGGCAACCCTTGGCCGCCTTGCTGGAAAACCCGGCGGTGATCAAGGTGGTGCACGCCTGCAGCGAAGACCTGGAAGTGTTGCTGCGCCTGACCGGCAGCCTGCCGGTGCCGTTGTTCGACACCCAATTGGCGGCGGCTTACCTGAACCTCGGTTTCTCCATGGGCTATTCGCGCCTGGTGCAGGCCGTGCTGGATATCGATTTGCCCAAGGGCGAAACCCGCTCGGACTGGCTGCAGCGGCCGTTGTCCGAGACCCAAGTGAGCTACGCCGCCGAAGACGCGGTGCACTTGGCCGAGGTCTACATCCGCCTGCGTCCGCAGCTCTCAGACGACAAATACGCCTGGGTGCTGGAAGACGGCGCCGAGTTGGTCGCCAACCTGCGCCGCGAAGTCGACCCCTACGAGGTGTACCGCGACGCCAAGCTGGCGTGGAAGCTTTCCCGCGCCCAGCTCGCCGTGCTGCGTGAACTGTGCGCCTGGCGCGAGCAGCAGGCCCGTGCCCGCGACCTGCCGCGCAACCGCATTATCCGCGAACACTCGTTGTGGCCCCTGGCCAAATCCCAGCCGGACAACCTTGCCGCGCTGGGCAAAATCGAAGACATGCACCCGCGCACCGTACGTCAGGACGGCCAGTTTCTGCTGGACCTGATCAAGCGCGCCGGCAGCGTGCCCATGGACCAATGGCCGCCGGCGGTTGCCGAGCCGCTGCCGGTGGACGCCGCCACGCTGATCAAGCATCTGCGGGCCTTGGGCCAGGCCGAAGCCGAACGCCTGGACATGGCGCCGGAACTGATGCTGCGCAAGAAAACCCTCGAAGCCCTGGTCAAAAGTGGCTACCCCGATGGGCCTTATAAATTGCCAGACTCGCTGCGTGGCTGGCGCCGCGAGTTGATGGGCCAGGCGCTGCTCGACAGCCTGGCCACTGCCGGAGAACAGCCTTGAAACGTATTTGCTCCATCTACCGCAGCTTGAAAAAAGACGGGATGTACCTCTACGTGCTCAAAAGCGACGCGTTGGAGCGTGTGCCGGAACCGTTGATGGCGGCCTTCGGCAAGGCCCATCTTGCGTTCGAGATGATCCTGACGCCGGAGCGCAAGCTGTCCCGCGAGGACATCAGCGTGGTCCTGGAAAACCTCGACAAGCAGGGCTACCACCTGCAAATGCCACCGGCCGAGGATGAGTACATCGAACACTTGCCCGAAGAGCTGCTGCGCCGCAACGACCCGATGTGATCGGTCAGTGCCCAACCCGGGCACCTTCTTCAATGCAAACGTATTCGTTGGCGGTGGCCGTAAGGATGCGGGCGGCCGTCTGCAGTGTTTTTGAAAGGTTTGAACCATGCGTGTTCTGATTGCTGAACAGGATTACCCGCTCTACGCCAAGCTGCTGAGCGAAGCGGCACCGGACCTTGAGGTGCTGACCAGCGGCGACTCGGCCGAACTGTCGCGCCTGGCCGCCGATTGCCCGGTATGGCTTGGCCAGCCGGATCTGCTTGCCACCCTGTTGCGCCAGGGCCACCAGCCGCAATGGCTGCAATCGACCTGGGCGGGCATCACGCCGCTGCTGGCCGATGGCTTGCCACGCGACTATCGCCTGACCCGTGCGGTGGGCATTTTTGGCCAGGTCATGGCCGAATTTGTACTCACCTACATGCTCGGCCACGAGCGCGAAGTGCTCGCGCGGCTGGTCAGCCAGGTTGAGCGCAAGTGGGACAACCGCATGGGCCAGAGCCTGGCCGGGCGCAAGGCGCTGATCGTCGGCACCGGCGATATCGGCCAGAGCGTTGCCGATTTTCTGCTGCCGTTTGGCGTCAAGCTCTACGGCATCGCCAGCACCGCGCGTGAGCAGGCGCCGTTTATCGAAGTGGCCGGGCTGGATCAACTGGGCCGTCTGGTGGGCGAGGTGGATTACGTGATCAACCTGCTGCCCAACACGCCAAACACGCATGATTTGTACGATGCGGCGTTGTTCAAGCAATTCAAGCCGACCGGCTTGTTTATCAACGTTGGTCGCGGCGTGGCCGTGGTTGATGCTGACCTTGTCGAGGCGCTGAAAGAAGGGCACCTGGCCGGCGCGGTGATCGACGTGTGCCGCCAGGAACCACTGCCGCAACGCCATCCGTTCTGGACCGCGTGGGGGCTGCTGCTGACCGGGCACAGCTCGGCGCCAACCTCGCCGGGGATGATGGTGGAGTTGTTTGTGCAGAACCTGCGGGCGTATCAAGCCAAGCAAGCGTTACGCGGAGAAGTAAGCTTCGAACGCGGTTACTGATGTGGGAGCGGGCTTGCCCGCGATAGCGGTGTGTCAGTCAAGGATGCAGTGACTGACCTTGCGCTATCGCGGGCAAGCCCGCTCCCACAGGGGATATCAGCAAGGCTTACAGGCTGAAGTCGCCTTCGGACACCAGCTCGCTCAACGGCTTGCGTGGGCTTGGCGCTTCACGGCCCTGCAGGTACTCCGGCAGGCTCGACTTGTCGCCCAGCTTGCCCACGGCCACCGCCGCGTGCAGCGCGTAGCCTTCAGGAATCTTCAGTTCTTTGCGGGTCAATTCCTGATCGAAACCGGCCATGCCGTGGGTGTGCCAGCCGCTCAGGCTGGCTTGCAACGCCAGGTGGCCCCAGGCCGAACCGGTGTCGAAGGTGTGCCACAGCGCCGGGGTTTCTTCGCTGGCGCCGGGGGCGGTGAAGTCGGTTTTTGACGCGATGATCACCAAGGCCGACGCATGCTGCGCCCAGGTACGGTTGAATTCATTCAGCAGGCCCAGGAAGCGTTCCCAATCCGGCGTGTCACGGCGCGCGTAGAGAAAACGCCAAGGTTGCGAGTTGTAGGCCGATGGCGCCCAGCGCGCGGCCTCGAAAAAGCTCAGCAGGGTGTCTTTCGGGATGCTCTCGCCGGTAAAGGCGCGAGGCGACCAGCGTTCGGTAAATTGGGTGTGGATCGGGTAGTCGGCAACGCGTGTCATGGGGCAGTTCCTGAGGTGCGATTCGGCGTTCAAAGCTACTGCGCGCCCACTGCACTGACAAGTGTTGTTACACCGCCAGTCGCAAGCGCTTGGCCCCAGAGGCCTTGGGCACTAGACTGGCGGCCTTTTCACCGACCGATACTGATGTAGAGCCATGGCCGCTAAAGTCGAACCTTTCTGGATACGCAAAACCCTTGAACACCTCGACCAGAAGGAGTGGGAGTCGTTGTGCGACGGCTGTGGCCTGTGCTGCCTGCAAAAGCTTGAGGACGAGGAGGACAACAGCGTTTATTACACGCGCATTGCCTGCAAACTGCTCGACTTGAACACCTGCCAGTGCACCGATTACCCCAACCGCCGCGCCTCGGTGCCCGACTGCATCCAGCTCACGCCGGGCCAGGCCGACCAGTTCAAGTGGTTGCCGCCAACCTGCGGCTATCGCCTGGTCAGCGAGCGCAAGGACCTGCCGCTGTGGCACCACCTGGTCTGCGGCGACCGCGATGCAGTGCACCACGAACGCATTTCCCAGTCCGGTCGCATGCTCGCCGAAGGCAGCGTGCCCGAAGACGACTGGGAGGATTACCTGATCTTCCGCGCAGGCTGAAAAAGGAGTGTGTATGACGGTGGCAACCAAGCTGGCGGCCTCTTTTGTGTTGCTGGCGCTGAGCCTGCCCGCGTGGTGCGCGAAGAAAGTCGACCTCGACTACCACGTCAAACTGCTGCCCCAGAGTGATCAAGCCGAGGTGCGTGTGAGCCTGTCCCAAGGCTCGGCGGTGCGCAGCCTGAATTTCGACCTGGGCCGCGACGGTGATTACAGCGACTTCAAGGCCGATGGCCAGTGGACGGTCACCGGCAACCGGGGCCTGTGGCAACCCAGCGCCGACAAGGCCAGCCTGAGCTACCGGGTACGCCTGACCCACGCGCGCAAACCTGGCGTGTATGAAGCGCGGATGACGCCGAGTTGGGCGTTGTTCCGAGGCGAAGACCTGGTGCCGGCTGCACGGCTAGACCAGCAGGACGGCGTCGAGCTGGTCTCGCGCCTGGCGTTCGAGTTGCCGGCAGGCTGGAAAAGCGTCGAAACCGCCTGGCCGCGCATCGGCAAGTACAAATTCCGCATCGACAACGTTTCCCGCCTGTTCGATCGGCCCACCGGCTGGATGCTCGCCGGCACCCTCGGCAGCCGTCGTGTGCGCCTGGGCGAAACCGAGGTCACCGTGGCCTCGCCCAAAGGCCAGGCCATGCGCCGCATGGACGTGCTGACGCTGCTGACCTTCGTCTGGCCTCAAGTGGAGGCCGCGTTTCCGCGTCACCCGGCCAAGCTGCTGGTGGTGGGCGCCAGCGACCCGATGCGCCGTGGCGTGTTTGCGTCGCGCGACTCGGTCTACCTCAACAGCCGCACCCCGCTGGTCAGCGAGAACGGCAGCAGCGCGTTGATCCGTGAGGTGGTGCAGGCGATCGGGCGCTTCAATGATCACGACACCAGTGACTGGATCAGCGAAGGGCTTGGCGAGTATTACGCCATCGAGCTGCTACGCCGCGCGGGCGGGATCACCGATGAGCGGTATGCCGCGATTCAGGCGCGCTTGAGCAAAGAGGGCAAGGACGTGACCACGTTGCGTGGTGAGCACGTCAACGGCGCGACCGTCGCGCGGGCGGTGGTGGTGTTGCAGGAGCTGGACCGCGAGATCCGCGTGAAGACCCACAACAAGCGCTCGCTGGATGACCTTGCGCAGGCGGTGATGCGCGCGAACAGCATTACGACGGCGGAGTTTGTGCAGTTGGCCGACAGTGTGATCGGCGAGTCGTCGGTGGTGTTGGATAGCAAATTATTGCGCTGAGCTTAGGCCATACACAAAGCCAAAATGTGGGAGCGGGCTTGCCCGCGAAGGCGGTGGATCAGTCAGCACACCTGTCGACTGATACACCGCCTTCGCGGGCAAGCCCGCTCCCACATTTAGATCTCCAACAGGTTGGAGAGGGGCGTCAGCCGGTGGTTTTGGTGGTTTTTTCAGCGGCGACTTCGGCCTTGGTCTTCAGGTTTTTCAGCTCTTCGCCCGCGCGCTCGATTTTGGTACGCACGCTGTTCATTTCCTGGCGGCCCTGTTCCAGCTTGTCTTTGAGCGAGCTGCGCCCGGTCACGCCGCGCACCAGCGCCACGCCACCAATCGCCACCTGGATGAGCCCGAAGATCCCGCCACGGCGCAGGCCTTTGCCAACCATCATCACGCCACCGGCCACCGAGCCAATGCGCTCCCAGCCGTGCACGTTTTGAGGCGGTTGGGTTTCAAGCGGCGTGTGTTCGATGATAGGTCGCAGGATTTTGCTGTCGCTCATGATCTGTCTCCAACAAGGCAAGTGATATGTAGCTGACTGCTTGCAGGCGCCGGATGTTCCCAAAAAATCAGTACTTGGGGCCCGAGCGGGTGTTGTTGCCCTTGGCCAGGCGATCGTAGAGCACCACGTTGACAGTGGCGGCGAGGTTCATGCAGCCGGTGGTCGGGATGTACACCACGTCTTCACACCAGTCGCGAATCTCCTTGTCCAGCGAGCCGTCTTCGGGGCCGAAGATGTACAACGCGCGATCAGGATGGGTGTATTCGGGCAGCGGGCGGGCGCCTTCGACCAGCTCCACGGCGACCGGGATGCAACCCAGCGGCAGGATTTTTTTCAGGTCGTCGATGCCGATCAGCGGAATGTCGTGATGGACCTTCTTGGTGTCGGTGATGAAATCCCGGGCGCGCTCGTAACGCACGCCGGTGTAGAACACCGAGGCCACGCCGTAGCAGCCGGCGGCACGCATCACCGAACCGACGTTTTCGGGGGATTTGGGGTTATACAGACCGATGCAGCTGTAGCGTTTATTGCCCACGGGGAAGGGTGCCTTGGAGAAAAACGGCGATTATACGGCTTGGGCTGTTGGGTTGCTTGGGCGATCGCTATCGCGCGCAAGCCCGGCTCCCACAGGGGAATGCGTTCCAAATGTGGGAGCGGGCTTGCCCGCGAAGAGGCCATAACAGGCAACGACGAACCTCAGTCGTCTTTTTTCATCAACCCGGCCAACGCCGCAAACGGGTTGTGTGTGGCCTTGGCAATCGTCGGGCTGCTGGTGGAGCCTTCGCCGAAGTACTGCTGGTCGGTGTAGCGCGAGTGCTCGTTGTCGTGGCAATACAGGCACAGCAACTCCCAGTTGGAACCGTCCTGGGGGTTGTCATCATGGTTGTGATTGCGATGGTGCACGGTCAGTTCGCTCAAGCGCTTGCCGGCAAATTCACGCGCGCAGCGGCCACACACGTGCGGATACATCTTCAAGGCTTTGTCGCGATAGCCCATTTCCCGGTCACGCTGGGCATCGGCGAGGATGCGGTCCAGCTTGGCGGTGTGGGAGGGCGGGTTGGTCGAGCTCATCATGGCTCCTGGCTATTTGGGGGTTCACGGATAGGGTTGATTCTAGCCGCTTGCGGGGTAAATGACTGCTGGCTTTTTCAGCTGCGGTACAGCCTTGCAGTGGCAATCGTTTGTAGTATCGGCTCACTTCATTCTCAAGGATCTGACACCAATGCGTTTATACACATGGACCGCAGCACTGCTACTCAGCGTCCTGGCGGCCCAAGCCCAGGCATTCTCCACGCCAAAGCCTGGCCAGATCATCGAGGTAGCCCTTGAACAATTGCACCCGACCCAGGCCGTCGTGGGCTTTGACCAGATTTACTACAGCCTGGGTCTGTTTGCCGACAAGCCGGCCAAGGTCTTCGACGAATACTGCGAAACCAACGGCCAGGGCGCGGCCGACAAGGTGCCCAAAAAGGCCGACCTGCACCAACCCGCCAGCTTCAGTTGCAAGGACCCGGTGGGCACGCATCCCGATGACATGAAAACCGTCGTGGTCGGCCCTGGTGGCCAGTTGTACCTGACCGACGGTCACCACAGCTTCACCACCTTGTGGGAAGTCCAAGGCGGCGGCCCGCAGCTGAACATGTGGGTCAAGGTGACCGATGATTTCAGCAACAGCCCCGACATGGCCACCTTCTGGCAGCGTATGCAAGCAGCGCGCAAGGTCTGGCTCAAGGGCGATCATGGCCAGCCGCTGTCACCGCAGCAACTGCCGGCGCACCTGGGCTTCAAGAACCTGCAGGATGACACCTTCCGCAGCCTGGTGTATTTCACCCGCAAGGCCGCCTACGGCAAGCCGGACGATGGCGCCGTCGCGCCGGAATTCCTGGAGTTTTACTGGGGCAATTGGCTGCGCACGCAGATCGACCTGAGTGCTTTCAACCTGAACAAGAAGGGCGGTTACAAGGACGCGATTGAAGCCGTCGCCCAGCGCATGGTCGGCTTGGCGCCGGGTTCACAGGTAGGCGATAGCGGCTTCACGGCCCATCAGTTGGGCGGCATGACCTCGTTGGATCAAGCCGAGCTGAAGAGGACTGTCGAGAAAAAAGTGCCGTATGTGATCGATTACCGCAAATCCCGAAGTTAACCCCGATCAAAAATGTGGGAGCTGGCTTGCCTGCGATAGCGGTATCTCAGTCAACATGTGTATCGACTGATGCGGCGCAATCGCAGGCAAGCCAGCTCCCACAGGGGATTTAGGGTGCCTGCGGAATTCAGCCCTTGAGTTTTTCGGCAATCCAGATGGTGTGCCGGGTGCCTTTGTTGCCATGGGCAAACACCTGCACTTCCTCAGCCTTGAAACCCGCCTTGCGCAGTTTGTCGCTGAACAGCTTGTCGGCACTGGCCGACCACACGGCCAGTACGCCCTTGGGGCGCAGGGCTTTGGCGCAGGCAGCCAGGCCGCCAGCCGAGTAGAGCCAGCTGTTGGCCTTTTGCGTAAGGCCTTCGGGGCCGTTGTCGACATCCAGCATGATCGCGTCAAAGCCTTGAGGCTCGGCCTGCAGCACCTTGGCCACGTCTTCCATGCGGATCACGGTGCGTGGGTCGAGCAGCGGGCGACCGGATTTTTCACCCAGGGGCCCACGGTTCCATTCCACGACGCCGGGCACCAATTCGGCGACCACCACTTCGGCCGTCTTGCCCAGATGTTTGAGCGCCGACGCCAGGGTAAAGCCCATGCCCAGACCGCCGATCAGCACCCGCGAACCCGGGCGCCCGGCGACTTTGCGGCAGGGAATTTCCGCCAGCGCGTCTTCGGAGCCGTGCATGCGCGTGTTCATCAACTGGCCGCCGTCACCGCCCTGGATCTTGATGACAAAATCCTCGCCGTATTCGAACAGGCACAAGGCACCGCCGTTATCGGGGATCGGAGTGGTGTCGAGCAGAACGAAACGTTTCATTGAAATCTCATTGGGAAGGGCATTCTTGCGCGGTTGGGAGTAGCCTTACGACATTCCGGTCAGGCCATGGAGCCATCGATGAAGTGCAGCATTCTAACGGTCATTGTGCTTGGCGCGCTCACATTGGGTGCGGCCCAGGCTCAGGAGGTGCAAACCGTTCCGGTCGCACCCGCGCCAACGCCCGGTGCGCCGGGGACACCGACACCAACGTTGTACCCGCAAGTCACACCGCCTGTGGCGCCCAAAGCCACCGCCAACGGTTCACCCGCGCTGGTGCCGATTGTGTTGCCAACGCCGCCCAAGGACCAGAGCGTGCCTGGCCTGCTGCAAAATGACAGCAAGCCGAAGACGCCCGGCGGTTAAAACGGTTGCGAGAGCAATTGCCCGTCGGCCATGCGCAGGCGTTTGGACAAGGCGATCGCAATCGCGCGGATGATCTTGGCCGCGATCCTGGGCGCTTCGTTGAGCATTTTTTCCAGGGAATCCTTGCCCAGGTTCAGCAGCACGCAATCACTGGCCGCCAGGCAACTGGCAGAGCGCCGCTCGCCATCGAGCACCGCCATTTCGCCAAACGCCCGCCCACTGCGCAGGGTGGCGATGGTCAGGCGCTGGCCTTCATGGTTGGTTTTCTGCACGGCCACCTGGCCGCTGTGGATGATGCACATGAACGAGCCGGCATCGCCCTCAACGAAGATCGCTTCGCCCTGGGCGATGCTGCTGATGTTGAAGTAGCCGGCGGCGACGTGAAAATCTTCCGGCAGCAAAGGGTCGAACAGCCCGCAGTCCATGAGCATGTCGCGGATTTCATTGTTCAATAAAGTTGGTTGAGGCATAGCTGCAATCTTGGTCCATCAATCAAGTAGGCGGTCTGTGTGTTCAGACAGGACCGCCGTCCTAAGTTCCTTAAATCAAGCCCAGCGCCTTGAACACAAATGCATATTCGAGCGCTACATCACGTAATCCCTGATAACGCCCGCTCATGCCACCATGGCCGGCGCCCAGTTCGGTCTTGAGCAGCAGCAGGTTGTCGTCCGTCTTGGTGTCGCGCAGTTTGGCCACCCACTTGGCCGCCTCCCAATACTGCACGCGGCTGTCGTTGTAGCCGGCGATCACCAGCAGCGCCGGGTAGGCCTGGGCGCTGACGTTCTCGTACGGCGCGTAGGCCTTGATGCGCTCGTACACCTCTGGTTCTTCAGGGTTGCCCCACTCGTCATATTCGGTGATGGTCAGCGGCAGCTCCGGGTCGA
Source organism: Pseudomonas sp. 14P_5.3_Bac1 (assembly GCF_025466135.1). NCBI lineage: Bacteria > Pseudomonadati > Pseudomonadota > Gammaproteobacteria > Pseudomonadales > Pseudomonadaceae > Pseudomonas > Pseudomonas sp. 14P_5.3_Bac1. The sequence goes on from NZ_JANLOF010000010.1 coordinate 25,087, forward strand.
GCATGGTGTTGAGCACATCGACGAACGGCACTTCGGCAATCGCCGCCTGGAACAGCTCCGGGCGTTGATTGAGCACCGCGCCGATCAACAGGCCGCCGGCACTGCCGCCGCTGATGGCCAGTTGTTTGGAGGTGGTCAGGCCCTCGGCGATCAGGTGCTCGGCGCAGGCGATAAAGTCGCTGAAGGTGTTCTGCTTGTGTGCCTGCTTGCCGTTGCGGTACCAGGCTTCACCCAGTTCGCCGCCGCCGCGTACGTGCGCGATGGCAAACGCCACGCCACGGTCCAGCAGGCTCAGGCGCGCGTGCGAGAACCAGGGGTCGAGGCTGTGGCCGTAGGCGCCGTAGCCATAGAGGTACAGCGGCACCGGTTTGCCCAGCTGGTCGCGTTTGACCACCAGGCTGATCGGCACCTGGGTGCCATCGGCAGACGTGGCCCACAGGCGTTGGCTGACGTAGTCGTCGGCGTTGAACACGCCGAGTACCGGCGTTTCCTTGAGCACGGCTTGCGCGCCGCTCGCCAATTCCAGCTGGCGCACCTGGGCCGGACGGTTCAGCGCTTCATAGCGCAGACGGATTTTGTCGCTCGGGAATTCCAGGCTGTTTTGCACATAAAGGCTGTAGGCGGCGTCGGGCAATTCGACGCGATAGGCCGGCACGTCCTGAGGGTGCACTTCGATCACCGGCAGGCCGCCGATGCGCAGGCTCAAGGTCATCGCGCTGGCATTGAGGCTCACGCCGTCGAGCATCACTTCGTCGCTGTGCGGGATCAGGTTTTGCCATTGATCTTCGGTGGGCACGCTGCCGGTGTCGGCGGCGACGAACAGCGCGTAGTTGATACCGTCGCGGTTGCTGCGGATAAACCAGGTCCACTCGCCGTTGCGCTGGCCGTGGTCGACATCGTATTCGTGGTCTTCGACCCGTGGCGCCAGGCAAGTGAAGTCGAGGTGCGGCTGGTTGGCGTCCAGCGCCCAGATTTCACTGGTGGTCTTGCTGCCCAGGGCCAGCAGCAATTGACGTTCGGAACTGGAGCGGTAGCAATGCAGGAAGAAACGTCCGTCAGGCTCGTGGAACACTTCCTGCGCCGCCGTGCCATCCAGGCGGTAGCGATACAGTTTGTGTGGGCGATGGGTGTCGTCCAGTTCGCCGAAGAACAGGGTCAGGCTGTCATTGGCCCAGGTCATGCTGCCGTCGCAGTCCTGAAACTCCAGTTCGCTGACTTTGCCGTTAGCCAATTCCTTCACGTACAGGGTGTAAATTTCTTCACCGCTGGTGTCCAGGCTGTAGGCCAGGCGCTGGTGGTCGGGGCTGATGCTGAACGCGCCCAGCGAGAAAAAGCCGCCGTTGGCGAGTACGTTGGGGTCGAGCAGCAATTCTTCGCTGCTGTCGTCCACAGTGTTGCTGTCATCTGCCGGGCGGCGGCAGCGGTAATGGCGGGCGTATTCGTCACCGGCGGTGGTGCGCGTATAATACAGGTACGGGCCCCACGGCGAGGGCAGGGACAGGTCGGTTTCGAGAATGCGGCCCTTGATCTCGTCGAACAGGGTGTCGCGCAGCGCCTGCTGATCGGCGAGTTGCGCCTCCTGCCAGGCGTTTTCGGCTTTGAGGTAATCGAGGACTTCAGCCGTGTCACGCGCTTGCAGCCAGGCGTACGGGTCCTGGCCTTCGGCCTTGCGGGCAATCGGGGCGGCAGTGATGTGGGTCGATGAAGGCATGGATCGCTCTCTGTCTGGCGGATGGTGGCAGGCATTGCAGCCGAGACACGCAAAAGCCGTTATCATAGCCGCCTGTTTGCCTACCTTGCCATGGACACCATGACCGAGAACGACTATCTGACCGCTTGGGGCCTTTACGCCTTCGCCGCTTTGGGCTGCCTGTTGGTGTGGTGGCGCATGACCCGCTGGATCTGGCGCTGGCTGCGCGAGCCGCTGCAGTTGCTGATGGCGGTGCTGCTGTTCAGCCCGACCATCGTCGATCCGGTCAAGACCCAGTTCGCGCCGGCCGTGGCGATCACCGCGTTGGATCTGGTGCTGCATGTCGGCAATAACGCCTGGCGGGCCATCTCCGATCTGTTCATGTACACGATGATCGCCTTTGGCGTGTATATCGTGTTTGTGCTGATCCGCTGGCCCATCGAGCGCGCCGCCAACGCCCGGCGTGAGCGCAAGGCCGCTGTCGACGCCGCCCTGGCTGCCGAGACGGTTGACGAGGACGACGAGCCGTTCCATCGCCCGGCGCCTGCCAGCGGAATGCGCGTCGAACCGCGCCTTTGACGTCGTCCGCCCTGCAGCGAGAGCCCTGGCATGTGTGAATTATTGGGCATGAGTGCCAACGTCCCCACCGACATCGTGTTCAGCTTTACCGGGCTGATGCAGCGGGGCGGGCGTACCGGCCCCCACCGCGACGGTTGGGGCATCGCGTTCTACGAAGGCCGCGGCCTGCGCCTGTTTCAGGACCCGGCCGCCAGCAGTGAGTCGGAAGTCGCGCTGCTGGTGCAGCGTTATCCGATCAAAAGTGAAGTGGTGATTGGCCATATCCGCCAGGCCAACGTGGGCAAGGTGAGCCTGGCCAATACCCACCCGTTCGTGCGCGAGCTGTGGGGCCGCAACTGGTGTTTTGCCCATAACGGCCAGCTGGCGGACTTCAACCCGCGTGCCACCTTCTACCGGCCGGTGGGCGATACCGACAGCGAAGCAGCGTTCTGCGACCTGCTCAACCGTGTGCGCGAAGCCTTCCCCGAGCCGGTAGAGATCGAACAAGTGCTGCCGGACCTGATTGTCGCCTGCGCCGAGTACCGCAGCAAAGGCGTGTTCAACTGCCTGCTCAGCGACGGTGACTGGCTGTTTTGCTACTGCTCGACCAAGCTGGCGCAGATTACCCGGCGCGCACCGTTTGGCCCGGCGCGCTTGAAAGATGTCGACGTGATCGTCGATTTTCAGGCCGAAACCACGCCAAATGACGTGGTCACTGTGATCGCCACCGAGCCGTTGACCGATAACGAAAACTGGACCCGCTACGAACCGGGCCAATGGAGCCTGTGGCGACGCGGTGAATGCGTCAGCCAGGGCATTACCGAGTAAGGATATCGACCATGCTGCTCAGTTATCTGCGGTTGGTGCTGTTTGCCATTGGCTTGTTGGTCGGTGTGCAGCTGCCGGGTTTCATCAACGACTACGCCAAGCGCGTCGAGGCCCACCTGATCGAGGCCCAGACCGGCCTCAGCGGGTTTGAAAGCACCGCACGGCAGTTCTTCAACGGTGATTTGCAGGCATTGGTGGCGCATTACCGTGCCAGTGATGATCCGGTGTTCCAGAGCGACGCCAACAGCCTGGGCACCCTGCTTGATCGCCAGGTGGCGTTGGACAAGCAATTCCAGGCCATGCAAGGCCCGTGGTACATCCGCGCCCTGCAGGTGGCGGTGGCCGCGGACCCGGCGATTCGCCTGGAAACCTGGAATGGCTACAGCTATCAGATCCTGCTGACGCCGGAGGCGATGGGCTGGGGCCTGGGCGGGGCGATGCTGTTGTCGTTCGGCATTGAATGCCTGTTCCGCTTGATTGACTGGGTGGTGTTGGGCGGCAAGCGCCTGCGCCAGAGCCGGCCGATTGAAGAGCGAGACCTGAAGGGGCTCTAAAACTCAACTTGGTCAACTGTGGGAGCTGGCTTGCCTGCGATAGCGGTGGGTCAGCTTGCCCATCTGCCACGGATACACCGCTATCGCAGGCAAGCCAGCTCCCAAGGGTTTAATCCGATTTCGTCAGAACCATATTCGCTTCGCCGACCTCTTCGGCATAGCGGGCCACCACCTTCTGGCACAGCCCGACAATCTCCTCAACCAGCTCAACACCCACCCGCCACGACACCACCACCTGCAAATTCGGCAGCTTCTGCCCCATCGGCAGCATCACCAACTCCCCGCGCGCCAGTTCCTCGCTGACCAGCACCGGCGGCAGTGCGCCAATCCCGAAGCCATCGCGCAGCAGGCGGGTAATCGCCGACACCGAATTCACGCAGTTCATGCGCGGTGCGGCGACGCCGTTGGCCTGCATCAGGCTCAGCACGTCCTGGTGCGGGTGGGAGTTTTTTGAGTAGGTGATGATGCGCTCCTGGGCCAGTTCGGCGAGGGAGGCGTAGTCGCGGTTGTAGAGGGAATGGCTGGCGACGATCCAGGCCATCGGGTGGCTGGCCAGTTCCAGGCTGCGCACGGTTTCCAGGCGCAGCAGGTCGGTTTGCAGGATCAGGTCGAGGAAACCTTTTTGCAGCTGATCGCTGAGGTTCAATGCGGTATCGGCGACCAATTCGATTTCCACCAACGGAAAGTGGTCCATCAATTCGGCCACCAAGGGGCTGAGCCAGGTGTGAATCACCGTGTCCATCGCGCCGATGCGAATCCGCCCGACCTTGCTGCTGGTGGTTTCCAGTGACTGCTTCAAGCCCTGCATGGTCACCATCATCTGCTCGGCGTAATCGAGCACCTTCAAGCCTTCCGGGGTCAGGCTCACGCCGCGTGAGTCGCGTAGAAACAGCTTCACACCCAACTCGCTCTCGAGCACGGCAATGCGGCTGGAAATCGAGGCCTGGGTGGTGAACAACTTCTCGGCGGTCAGGCGAAAGCTCTTGAGCTTGGCCACCCAGACGAAGGTTTCGAGGAACTTCAAATTCATGGGATCAACTTTTCTTATGCATGGATCGGTTTTTATTAGTTGGACGCCGCGCCGGGCAAACGCCAAAAATCGAGCTATTCCACGATAAGCGTCGTTGGGGTGTGAGGACAAGTTGCCAGTTCTGTACGAAAAATCCCACACTACAAAAAATACAACGCCTGAAAAACAACGCCTGGAGGAGCACCCACCGTGAGCCGTCTGCTATTGAATTGCGACATCGGCGAAAGCTTTGGCAACTGGACCATGGGTCTGGACGCCGAGGTCATGCCGTTCATTGATTGTGCCAACGTGGCGTGTGGCTTTCATGCCGGCGACCCGAGCATCATGCGCAAGACCGTCAGTCTGGCCTTCAAGCACGGCGTGCAAGTGGGGGCGCACCCGGCGTACCAGGACCTGCAAGGCTTCGGCCGCCGCTCCATGGCCTACACACCGCAGGAAATCCAGGACCTGCTGCACTACCAGATCGGCGCCCTCGACGGCATCTGCCGTGCGCAAGGCGGGCGGGTCAGCTACGTCAAACCCCATGGCGCGATGTACAACGACATGATGGCCAACCCTGCGCAATTGCGCGCAGTGATCCAGGCCGTGGCCGCGTATGGCGACCTGCCGCTGATGCTGCTGGCCACCCACGACAACAGCGCGGCCCAGGCCTTGGGCGATGAGTACGGGGTGACCTTGTGGTTCGAGGCTTTTGCCGACCGTGCCTACGACCACAAAGGGCATCTGGTCTCGCGCCAGTTGCCGGGCGCCGTGCACCATGACTCCGAAACCATCGTGCAGCAGGCCCTGACGATTTCCCGCGGCGACGCCCTGACCGCCAGCGATGGCAGCGCCTTGGTGTTGCAGGCCAACACCTTGTGTGTGCACGGCGACAACGCCAGTTCGGTGGCCGCCGTGAAGCGTATCCGCGAGGCGCTGAAGCCAGCATGAAGCCACGCATTGAAGTGGTGGCGATCGACTGCCTGATGGTGCGTCTGTTTGATGTGATTGCCGAAGCCAACATGCCGTGGATGCTCGCTGCCACTCAACGTCTGCGCGAAGGTTTTGGCCCAGCGTTGGTGGACCTGGTGCCGTCCTACACCACGCTGATGGTGCATTACGATCTCACCGCGTTGAGCCCGGCGCAGGCCAGGGAGTTGATCGGCCAGGCGCTGGCCGACCTGCAGCCTCAGGCCCAGGGCAGCGGCCAGCGTCACGTGTTGCCGGTGTGGTACGACCTGAGTGTCGGCCCGGAACTGAGCTTGCTCAGCCAGCGCAGCGGTCTGTCGGTTGAAGACGTGATCCGCCGCCACAGTGCCCATGAATACCAGGTGTTCGCCCTCGGCTTTGCCCCCGGTTTTGCGTTTATGGGGTTGGTGGACGAAATCCTCGCGACGCCGCGCCTGAATACCCCGCGAAAGCGCGTGGCGGCTGGCAGCGTCGGCATCGCCGAGCGGCAAACCGCCGCGTACCCGGTGGTCTCGCCCGGTGGCTGGAATCTGATCGGTCGCACTCCGGCCAAGCTGTTCGACCGCGAACGCGACGGTTACAGCCTGATGCAGCCCGGCGATACGGTGCGTTTCGAGGCGGTCGGCCACGCCGAATTTATCAACCTGGGTGGCGATGACACGCCGTTGGAGGCGCAGGCATGAGCCGCTTGTTGATCGAGGCCAGCACGCCGCTGTGCCTGTTGCAGGATGCCGGTCGCTTTGGCGTGCGGCACCTGGGCGTGACCCAGGGTGGCGCGCTGGACTGGGTGTCGATGTCCTGGGCCAACTGGCTGCTGGGCAACGCGCTGGATGCGCCGGTGGTGGAAATCACCTTGGGCGGGTTCACCGTGCAGGCCGAGGAGTATTGCTTGCTGGCATTGGCCGGCGCGGATCTGGGCGCGTACATCGATGAGCGTGCGATCAGCCCGGGACGCAGCTTTATCCTGCAAAAGGGCCAGCGTTTGCGCTTTACCCAGCCGTTCAATGGCGCGCGGGCCTACCTGGCGGCGCCAGGCGGCTTTGATGCGCCGCAGGTGCTGGGCAGTTGCGCCACGGTGGTGCGAGAGGAATTGGGCGGGCTTGACGGTTTCGGCAAGGCATTGGTCGAAGGCGGGCGGTTGATGTATTCCGGAACGGGCGGTGCGATGAAGGTGTTGAGTAGCGCGGATTTGCAACCCGCTGCGCCACTGGACGTGATAGTCGGCGCACAAATCGGTCAATTCAGCGGCCAGAGTTTGTTCGATGCCTTCAACACCGAATGGGCACTGGACAGCCGCGCCGACCGCATGGGCATGCGCCTGCTGGGCACGCCGTTGCAGTATCAGGGGCCGTCTTTGATCTCCGAAGGGATTCCGCTGGGAGCGATCCAGGTGCCGCCGGATGGGCAGCCGATTGTGTTGCTCAATGATCGGCAGACCATTGGCGGCTACCCGCGTTTAGGCGCGTTGACGCCCTTGGCGCTGGCGCGGCTGGCGCAGTGTTTGCCGGGGGAGAAGGTGCGCTTGGCGCCGGTGGTGCAGGAGACAGCGCATCGCCAGCATGTGGACTTTTTGCAGCGCTTCAGCGAAGGCTAACAATGTAGGAGGGGCTTGCCCCCGATAGCGGTCTTTGAGTGCCAAATACATTGACTGAGGCGCTGCTATCGGGGGCAAGCCCCCTCCCACATTGGATTTATGGTGCATGTGAGTTACTTGGAGAGAAAGCGCATCCCTTCTTCCAGGCCCCGCAGCGTCAGCGGGTACATCTGATCTTCCACCAACTCCCGCACAATCCCCGTCGACGCCGTATACCCCCACGTGTCTTTCGGGTACGGGTTAATCCAGATCAGCTTCTTGTACTTGGCCATGAAGCGCTGCATCCACACGTACCCAGGCTCCTCATTCCAGTGCTCGACGCTGCCGCCGGCCTGGGTGATTTCATACGGCGCCATCGACGCATCGCCGATAAAAATCACTTTGTAATCGGCGCCGTATTTATGCAGCAAGTCCTGGGTGGAGGTGCGTTCGGAGGTGCGCCGCTGGTTGTTCTTCCACACCGACTCGTATACGAAATTATGGAAGTAGAAGTACTCCAGGTGCTTGAACTCAGTCTTGCACGCGGAGAACAGCTCTTCGCAGATCTTCACGTGGGCGTCCATTGAGCCGCCGATGTCGAACAGCAACAGCAGTTTGATGGTGTTGCGCCGCTCCGGACGCATCTGGATATTCAGCAGCCCGGCATCGCGGGCGGTGTGGTCGATGGTGCCGTCGATGTCCAGCTCTTCGGCCGCACCCTGGCGCGCGAACTTGCGCAGGCGGCGCAGGGCAATCTTGATGTTGCGCGTGCCCAGCTCCACCTGATCGTCGAGGTTTTTGTACTCGCGCTGGTCCCAGACTTTTACCGCCTTGCCCTGGCGCTTGCCGGCGTCACCCACACGGATGCCTTCCGGGTTGTAGCCGCCGGAGCCGAACGGGCTGGTGCCGCCGGTGCCGATCCACTTGTTGCCGCCGGCATGGCGCTCTTTCTGTTCTTCCAGGCGTTTCTTGAACTCTTCGATGAGCTTGTCCAGGCCACCGAGGGACTGGATCTGCGCACGCTCCTCATCGCTCAACGAGCGCTCGAATTCCTTGCGCAGCCACTCTTCGGGAATCAGCGCCTGCAGGTGGTCGTCGAGCTTTTCCAGGCCGTTGAAATAGGCACCGAACGCGCGGTCGAACTTGTCGAAATGCCGTTCGTCCTTGACCAGAATCGCCCTGGCCAAGTAGTAAAACTCGTCCATGTCGGCGAAGACCACACGCTGTTTCAGCGCATTGATCAGGTCGAGCAGCTCGCGCACCGACACCGGCACCTTGGCGGCGCGCATCTCATTGAACAGGTTGAGCAACATTATCGATTACCGCGACGGCTCATGAAGGCCAGACGTTCCAGCAACTGCACGTCTTGCTCGTTTTTCACCAGGGCACCGGCCAACGGCGGGATGGCTTTGGTGGGGTCGCGTTCGCGCAGCACGGCTTCGCCGATGTTGTCGGCCATCAGCAGCTTGAGCCAGTCGACCAGTTCGGAGGTGGACGGCTTTTTCTTCAGGCCTGGCACCTTGCGCACGTCGAAGAACACGTCCAGTGCTTCGCTGACCAGGTCTTTCTTGATGTCGGGGTAGTGCACATCGACGATCTTTTGCAGGGTGGAGCGGTCGGGAAAGGCAATGTAATGGAAGAAGCAGCGGCGCAGGAACGCGTCCGGCAGCTCTTTCTCGTTGTTGGAGGTAATGATGATGATCGGGCGTTTCTTGGCCTTGATGGTCTCGTCGATTTCGTAGACGTAGAACTCCATCTTGTCGAGTTCTTGCAGCAGGTCGTTGGGGAACTCGATGTCGGCCTTGTCGATTTCATCGATCAGCAGAATCACCCGCTCTTCGGACTCGAAGGCTTCCCAGAGCTTGCCCTTCTTCAGGTAGTTGCGCACATCGTGGACCTTGTCCACGCCCAGTTGCGAGTCGCGCAGGCGGCTGACCGCGTCGTACTCGTAGAGGCCCTGATGCGCCTTGGTGGTGGATTTGATGTGCCAGGTGATCAGCTTGGCGCCAAAGGATTCGGCCAGTTGCTCGGCAAGCATGGTCTTGCCGGTGCCGGGCTCGCCCTTGACCAGCAACGGCCGTTCCAGGGTGATGGCGGCGTTGACGGCCAGTTTCAGGTCATCGGTAGCCACATAGGCCTGGGTGCCTTCGAACTTCATCGGTCATTCCTCGAATTCATCAATGCCCGGACTATACCGCGCGGCCCCGGCGACTGTGAACGCAGACGGGTTATTCAGTCTCTGAATGGCCGGTCACACGCGACCCTTGGCGGCTTTCTCCAACGCGTACGCCCGCGCGTCCGCTTTGTCCCTGAGCTTGCTGCCGCCCCACAGGGCCAGCGCAGCCAAAACCAGTGTGCCGATGCCGGCGAGGATCATCATGCCGGCGAGGGGGCCGCCGTGCATGGCGAACCCCACTATTTTCACGAAGCCTGAATAGGCCAAGAGGTAGCCAAGAATTGTCAGTATCCAGCCTGTGATGCGCATGCTCAGTGTCCTTACTCGTTGTTGTCATTGATCCGTCGGCACGCTAACCGATAGCCCGTCTCCCGGTAGGGCGTGCGGCTCAGTTTGCACTGGGCTTGGGTTGTTCATACCGGGCATTGAATGCCTGGATAAAACCATTACGCAAGATCGCCAAAAATGCCGAGAACGCGCTGATATTTTGCTGGTGCACGCTGCCGCTGAGTTCCACGCGGGTGGCAAACTGGTTTTTGTTCTGGTTCTTTAATACGGTCTCGCTGGCGCCGACCACGGCTTCCCAGATCGAGCGGAAGATATTCTTGTCCTTGTTTTCGACATCCTGTTTCCAGTCGAACACCTCTACGTCGCGCAGCAGCGGCTTGATATAACCGCTCAGTTGGCCTTTTTCGGCCTGGGCTTCGACCACCACATCGCCCGTGCCGGCCTTGAAGTCGAACTTGCCGTACGCCGACGCGAAGTCATTCAGGCGTTTGAGTTGAATATCCTTGGCGCGAAAGCGGAATTCGAAGTCTTCGAAGTTGCTCAGTGGGTCGAAAGCAGCGGTAGCTTCCAGGGGCGCCTGGCCGAGCAATTGCGCCTTGCCTTCAAAGGTGGCGTCCCGCTTGCCTTTGATGTCCACCACATTGGTCAGGTTGTAGAAGCTGGCGTTGACCTGGGTGGCGTAGATATTCACCGCGGGCTTGGAATTGAAGTTGTGGAAGGCGATCTTGCCGTCCTGAATGCGGACTTCGTTGAGGGTGATCGGCAACAATTTGCCCAACTGTTCACGCCAGTCGGTGCCTTTACCAGTCTGCGATGCCTGTTGGTTGCCACCGTCGACGAAGTTCAGCTCGGGTTGGAAGAACTGCACCTCGGCCACCACCGCATGGTCGTACCACAACGAATGCCAGCTCACCGACACGTCGATCACCGGCGCTTTGACGAACGGAACCGGCACTTTGCCGTCGACTTTGACGATCTGCAGGCCGTTGATTTTATAGGCCCCGCGCCACAGCGCCACGTCCACATCCGTGACCTGGCCGCGGTAATCACCCATGTCGGCGAGCTTGTCGTTCAGGTAGTTGCGCACCAGGTAGGGCAGGGCGAGGTCCAGGGCAATCAGTACTACCACCAGTATGGCGACGATCCATAGCAGCCCACTGTAGCGACGTTTCATGTGCAGGTTCTCCAACGTTATAGGCGATGGACCGCGCGCACCGGCGCAACGTTCCTCTGACTGGACGCCCACCAGCCCGAGGCATACCCTTGTGGCCTTGTTGAAATTGCCTTAAGGACCCGTCATGAGCCGTATCTTTGCAGACAACGCGCACTCCATCGGTAACACGCCCCTGGTGCAGATCAACCGCATCGCACCGCGTGGCGTGACCATCCTGGCCAAGATCGAGGGGCGTAACCCGGGTTATTCGGTGAAGTGCCGCATTGGCGCGAACATGATCTGGGACGCCGAAAGCACCGGCAAACTCAAGCCGGGCATGACCATTGTAGAACCGACTTCCGGTAACACCGGCATCGGCCTGGCGTTTGTCGCCGCCGCCCGTGGCTATAAGCTGCTGCTGACCATGCCGGCGTCGATGAGCATCGAGCGACGTAAAGTGCTCAAGGCGCTTGGCGCCGAGCTGGTGTTGACCGAGCCGGCCAAGGGCATGAAAGGTGCGATCGACAAGGCTGGCGAGATCGTCGCCAGCAACCCGGCCACCTATTTCATGCCGGCGCAGTTCGAAAACCCGGCCAACCCGGCGATCCACGAAAAAACCACCGGCCCGGAGATCTGGAACGACACCGATGGTGCCGTGGACGTGCTGGTGGCAGGCGTCGGCACCGGCGGCACCATCACCGGCGTGTCGCGTTATATCAAGAACACGGCGGGCAAGCCGATTCTGTCGGTGGCGGTCGAGCCGATCGTTTCGCCGGTGATCACCCAGGCGTTGGCCGGTGAAGAGATCAAGCCGAGCCCACACAAGATCCAGGGCATCGGCGCCGGGTTTGTGCCGAAAAACCTCGATCTGTCGATGGTGGACCGCGTAGAGCGGGTGACCGACGAGGAATCCAAGGCCATGGCCCTGCGCCTGATGCAGGAAGAGGGGATTCTGTGCGGTATTTCCTGTGGCGCCGCAATGGCCGTGGCCGTGCGTCTGGCCGAGAAACCGGAAATGCAGGGCAAGACCATCGTGGTGATCCTGCCCGACTCCGGTGAGCGCTACCTGTCGAGCATGTTGTTCAGCGATTTGTTCACCGACCAGGAAACCCAGGCCTGATCGGTTCTCGGTGGCAAGAAGGCTTGTTGTGGCGAGCGGGCTGGTTGTGGCTTGCAGGCTGTCGTGGCGAGCGGGCTTGCCCCGCGTTGGGCTGCGAAGCAGCCCCCAAAACCTGACGCCGCGGTTTATCAGTTGCACCGCGGCGTCTGAAGTGGGAGCGCTGCGCGCTCCAACGCGGGGCAAGCCCGCTCGCCACAACAAGTCTTCTTGCCACAACCAGCCCGCAGGCCACTACAAACCCGCCAGCCACAAGGGCCCCAGGGTGTTGATTTATGTCAGCCGGTCGGCCTGGGCCTTCTGCATAATGGCCCAAGTGTTTATCATGGCCGGCTGCTACGTCTGGTTTCCCGTCGACGGGAGGCTGTTGGCCAGGCGCTTATTTCCAGGAGTTGCTGCATGACCTTTTCTTTGGCCGCCAAACTGTCGGTGTTGCTGTTGTTTATCGGCAGCACGCTGTATGTGCACCTGCGTGGCAAGGCGCGTTTGCCGATGTTGCGTCAGTTCGTCAACCATTCGGCGCTGTTCGCACCCTATAACGCCCTGATGTACCTGTTCTCGGCCGTGCCGTCCAAACCGTACCTGGACCGCAGCAAGTTCCCGGAGCTGGATGTGCTCAAGGACAATTGGGAAGTGATCCGCGAAGAGGCCATGCACCTGTTCGACGAGGGTTATATCCGCGCCGCTGAAAAGAACAACGACGCCGGTTTCGGTTCGTTCTTCAAGAAGGGCTGGAAACGTTTCTACCTCAAGTGGTACGACAAACCGCTGCCATCGGCCGAGGCGCTGTGCCCGAAAACCGTGGCCCTGGTCAGCAGCATCCCCAACGTCAAAGGCGCGATGTTCGCGCTGTTGCCGGGCGGCAGTCACCTCAACCCGCACCGCGACCCGTTTGCCGGTTCCCTGCGCTATCACCTCGGGCTGTCTACGCCAAACTCCGACGATTGCCGCATCTTCGTCGATGGTCAGGTCTATGCCTGGCGCGACGGTGAGGACGTGATGTTCGACGAAACCTACGTGCATTGGGTGAAGAACGAAACCGACCAGACCCGCGTGATCCTGTTCTGCGACATCGAGCGCCCGCTGAGCAATCGCCTCATGACCCGCGTCAACCGCTGGGTCAGCATGCAGTTGGGCCGCGCAACCGCGCCGCAGAATCTGGATGATGAACGTGTTGGCGGGATCAACCAGGCGTATGCCTGGAGCAAGACCTTCAGCGATAAGTTCAGCGGCGTGGTCAAGCAATGGAAACGCAAGCACCCCAAGGCCTACCGCATTGCGCGGCCGGTGCTGGCGGTGGTGGTGCTGGTGCTGCTGTGGAAGTGGTTGTTCAGCTGATTTGAAAGGTTAAACACAGGTTGAAATGTGGGAGGGGGCAAGCCCCCTCCCACATTGGTTTTGCAGTGTTGCTTAAGAGGCGATCAACTGGCGCAGCACATAGTGCAAGATGCCGCCCGCCTTGAAGTATTCCACTTCATTGAGGGTGTCGATCCGGCACAGCACCTCGACTTTCTCGCTGCTGCCATCCTCACGCGTAATCACCAACGTCAGGTTCATGCGCGGCTCGATCTCGGCATGGGTCAGCCCAAGGATGTCGATCTTCTCCTTACCGGTGAGTTTGAGCGCCTTGCGGTTCTGATCCAGCTTGAACTGCAACGGCAGCACGCCCATACCCACCAGGTTGGAACGGTGAATCCGCTCGAAGCTCTCGGCGATCACCGCCTTGACCCCCAGCAGGTTGGTGCCCTTGGCTGCCCAGTCGCGGCTGGAACCGGTGCCGTATTCCTGGCCGGCGATCACCACCAGCGGTGTGCCCGACGCCTGGTATTTCATGGCCGCATCGTAGATCGGCATCTTCTCGCCGGTGGGGATGTACAGCGTGTTGCCGCCTTCTTCGCCGCCGAGCATTTCGTTGCGGATACGGATATTGGCAAACGTGCCGCGCATCATCACTTCATGGTTGCCCCGGCGTGAGCCGTAGGAGTTGAAGTCACGCGGTTCCACGCCCTGCTCGCGCAGGTAGCGCCCGGCGGGGCTGTCGGCCTTGATGTTGCCAGCAGGGGAGATGTGGTCGGTGGTTACCGAATCGCCCAGCAAGGCCAGTACATTGGCGCCTTTGACGTCCTCGATGACCGGCAATGGCCCGGCGATGTCGTCGAAGAACGGTGGGTGCTGGATGTACGTAGAGTCTTTCTGCCATACGTAAGTCGCCGCTTGCGGCACTTCAATCGCTTGCCACTGCTCATCGCCGGCAAACACCTCGGCATATTCCTTGTGGAACATGCCGGTGCTGACTTGAGCCACGGCGTCGGCGATTTCCTGGCTGCTTGGCCAGATGTCTTTCAGGTACACCGGTTGGCCGTCTTTGCCTTCGCCCAGCGGTTCGCTGCTGATGTCGATGCGCACCGTGCCGGCCAACGCATAGGCGACCACCAGGGGCGGCGAGGCAAGCCAGTTGGTTTTCACCAGGGGGTGTACGCGGCCCTCGAAATTGCGGTTGCCCGACAACACCGAGGCGACGGCGAGGTCGGCTTTCTGGATGGCTTTCTCGATCGGTTCAGGCAATGGCCCCGAGTTACCGATGCACGTGGTGCAGCCGTACCCCACAAGGTCGAAGCCCAGTTGGTCAAGGTATTGGGTGAGGCCCGCTGCCTTGTAATAGTCGGTGACCACTTTGGAGCCAGGCGCCAGCGAGGTTTTTACCCAGGGTTTGCTGGTCAGGCCTTTTTCCACGGCTTTTTTTGCCACCAGGCCTGCGGCCATCATCACGCTGGGGTTGGACGTGTTGGTGCACGAGGTAATCGCGGCAATCACCACGGCGCCGTTTTTCAGGCGATAGGTGTGGCCGTCGTACTCATAGTCGGTTTCGCCCACCAAGTCGGCGTTGCCCACGGCGACACCGCCGCCGCCTTCGCTTTCCAGGCGGCCTTCTTCTTTGCTGGTCGGTTTGAATTGCAGGTCGAGGAAATCGCTGAAGGCCTGGCCTACATTCGGCAGAGACACACGGTCCTGCGGGCGTTTCGGCCCGGCGAGGCTGGCTTCGACGCTGCCCATGTCCAGCGCCAGGGTGTCGGTGAACACCGGCTCCTGGCCGGCGTTGCGCCACAGGCCCTGGGCCTTGGTGTAGGCCTCCACCAGCTTGACGGTTTCGGCAGGGCGGCCGGACAGGCGCAGGTAGTCCAGCGTCACCTCATCCACCGGGAAAAAGCCGCACGTGGCGCCGTATTCCGGAGCCATGTTGGCGATGGTGGCGCGGTCGGCCAGCGGCAGGTCGGCCAAGCCGTCGCCGTAGAACTCGACGAACTTACCCACCACGCCTTTTTTACGCAGCATCTGGGTCACGGTCAGCACCAGGTCGGTGGCGGTGATGCCTTCCTTGAGTTTGCCGGTGAGTTTGAAGCCGATCACTTCCGGAATCAGCATCGACACCGGCTGGCCGAGCATCGCCGCTTCTGCTTCGATGCCGCCCACGCCCCAGCCGAGTACGCCCAGGCCGTTGATCATGGTGGTGTGCGAGTCGGTGCCTACCAGCGTGTCCGGGAACGCGTAGGTACGGCCGTCTTCGTCCTTGGTCCACACGGTGCGGCCCAGGTATTCAAGGTTGACCTGGTGGCAGATGCCGGTGCCCGGTGGCACCACGCTGAAGTTGTCAAAGGCGCTTTGGCCCCAACGCAGGAAGGCGTAGCGTTCGCCGTTGCGCTGCATTTCGATGTCGACGTTTTGCTCAAACGCGCTGGTGCTGCCGAATTTGTCGACCATCACCGAGTGGTCGATGACCAGGTCCACGGGGGAGAGCGGGTTGATGCGCTGCGGGTCGCCACCGGCCTTGGCCACGGCGGCGCGCATGGCGGCCAGGTCGACCACTGCGGGCACGCCGGTAAAGTCTTGCATCAGCACGCGGGCCGGGCGGTATTGGATTTCGCGGTCGGACTGGCGCTCTTTGAGCCAGGCGGCGATGGCCTTGAGGTCGGTGCCGGTGACGGTTTTGCCGTCTTCCCAGCGCAGCAGGTTTTCCAGCAGCACCTTGAGGGACATCGGCAGCTTATCCAGGTCACCCAGGCTCTTGGCGGCTTCGGGCAAGCTGAAGTAGTGGTAAGTCTTGTCGTCGATTTGCAGGGTTTTAAGGGTTCTCAGGCTATCAAGGGATGACATTACATGACTCCTTATGGTCCGCACGGCTACGGACCTGACGGGACGAACAGAGCTTTCAACTTAGCCCTGTTTTCATTAGCAGGCTAATAACTGGACTCTATCGTTAAGTCCAAGGTTCCGAACTCGGCTATCATGCGCGCGTTTTCATGACAGGTAGTGCGATAGCGCAATGCCGGTTGATTCACCAGGAGAGTTGATGAACACCCTTTTTATGCACTGCCGGCCGGGTTTTGAAGGCGAAGTCTGTTCCGAGATCGCGGAACACGCCGCGCGCCTGAACGTTTCCGGCTATGCCAAGACCAAGACCGGCAGCGCCTGCGCCGAATTTGTCTGCACCATCGAGGACGGCGCACAGCGCCTGATGCACGGCCAGCGCTTTGCCGAGCTGATCTTCCCAAGGCAGTGGGCGCGCGGGGTGTTCATCGACCTGCCGGAAACCGACCGTATCAGCGTGATCCTCGCGCACCTGCAAGGCTTCCCGGTGTGCGGCAGCCTGTGGCTTGAGATGGTCGACACCAACGACGGCAAGGAACTGTCGAACTTCTGCAAGAAATTCGAAGTGCACCTGCGCAAAGCCTTGTTGAATGCCGGCAAGCTGGTCGATGACCCGAGCAAGCCGCGCCTGCTGCTGACCTTCAAGAGCGGCCGCGAAGTGTTCATGGGCCTGGCCGAGTCGAACAACTCGGCGATGTGGCCGATGGGCATCCCGCGCCTCAAATTCCCGCGTGAGGCGCCCAGCCGCTCCACCCTGAAGCTGGAAGAGGCCTGGCACCACTTCATCCCCCGCGACCAGTGGGATGAGCGCCTGCACAGCGACATGACCGGCGTCGACCTCGGCGCAGCCCCCGGCGGCTGGACCTGGCAACTGGTCAACCGTGGCATGTTGGTAACGGCCATCGACAATGGCCCAATGGCCGAAAGCCTGATGGACACTGGCCTGGTTCAGCACCTGATGGCCGACGGCTTTACCTTTGTGCCCAAGCAGCCGGTGGACTGGATGGTCTGCGATATCGTAGAGAAGCCGGCGCGTAACGCGGCCCTGCTGGAAACCTGGATTGGCGAAGGCTATTGCCGTGAGGCGGTGGTGAACCTGAAATTGCCGATGAAGCAGCGTTACGCCGAGGTGAAGCGTTTGCTGGAACGCATTGAAGACGGCTTCAAGGCGCGTGGTATTCGTGTTGAGATCGGCTGCAAGCAGCTGTACCACGACCGTGAGGAAGTGACCTGCCACTTGCGTCGGCTGGTGGATGTGAAGAAGCAGAAGTCCCGCTGACACCTTGAGGTAACCACAAGACCAATGTGGGAGCGGGCTTGCTCGCGAAAGCGGTATAACAGTCGAAATTTATGTTGAATGTGCCCGCGTCTTCGCGAGCAAGCCCGCTCCCGTATGTTGAGCGGCGCCCGTTTCAGGAGTGATGTATGAATCAGCCCCTCGATTTGCCGGCAGACGCCGTGCTCGACGCCACCGGCCTCAACTGCCCTGAGCCGGTGATGATGCTGCACCAGCACATCCGCGACTTGCCGCCCGGCGGCTTGCTCAAGGTGATTGCGACCGACCCGTCGACCCGCCGCGATATTCCAAAATTTTGCGTGTTCCTTGACCACGAACTGGTGGATCAGCAGGAACAGGCCGGTACGTACCTGTACTGGATTCGCAAGAAGGCCGATTAAACCAGGCGAATCCGCCGGCGCGCGCTGCGTGTCAGGCGGATCACCAGCATCGCGGCGGCGCAGCTCAAGCCCACGATCAGTCCCTGCCACAGGCCGCTGGGTCCACTGGCGGCGCCCAGCCAATCGGTCAGCCCCAGCGCGTAACCCACCGGCAACCCCACGCCCCAATACGCGAACAAGGTCAGCACCATGGTCACCCGTGTGTCCTGATAACCCCGCAGCGCGCCGGCGGCCGTGACCTGGATCGCGTCCGAAAACTGGAACAGCGCCGCAAACACGATCAGCATCGACGCCACGTGGATCACCGACGGGTCAGGCGTATAGATCGTGGCAATTTGCTCGCGAAACAGCAGCATCAGGCTGCAGGACAGGCACGCGTAGGTCAGTGCCGTGCCCATGCCGACCCCTGCGGCAAAACGCGCTTCACGCGGCTCACCGCGGCCAAGGGCCTGGCCGACACGCACGGTAACGGCCATGCTCAGCGAGTAAGGGATCATGAACACCAGCGAACTGAAGTTCAGCGCGATCTGGTGCCCGGCCACTACGCTGGCGCCCAGGCTGCCGATCAGCAGGGCGATCACCGCAAAGATGCTCGATTCGGCAAACACCGCAATGCCAATTGGCAGGCCGATGCTCAGCACACGCTTGATCACCGACCATTTTGGCCAGTCGAAACGCTTGAACAACTCGCTGCTCTGATAGGCCGGTGCCCAGCGGGTCCAGGCGGCCAGGCCGAGCATCATCACCCACATCACGATTGCCGTGGCCCAGCCGCAACCCACGCCGCCCATGGCCGGCACGCCGAAGTGGCCATAAATGAACACGTAGTTCAGCGGAATATTCAGCGCCAGCCCGCACAGGCCCATGACCATGCTCGGCCGCGTGCGACCCAGGCCGTCGCTGAAGCAGCGCAGCACGTAATACAGGGCGATGGCCGGCATGCCGGAGGCGATGCCGTGCAAGTAGGCCATGCACGGTTTGATCAGCTCGGGGTCGACATTCATCGCATGCAGGATCGGCTCGGCGCTGACCAGCATCAGCAGCGCGGTGAGCCCGACCACCACGGCCAGCCACAACGATTGACGCACCAGCGGGCCGATCTCGGAGTAGTGGCCGGCACCGAAGCGCTGGGCGACCTTGGGCGTGGTGGCCAGCAAGGTGCCGGTCATCAGCAGGTACACCGGAATCCAGATCGAGTTGCCCAGGGCCACGGCTGCCAGGTCTCGCGGGCTCACACGCCCGGCCATCACCGCGTCGACGAAGCCCATGGCGGTGGTCGCGAGTTGGCCGATCATGATCGGCAGGGCCAGGGTCAGCAGGCTGCGCACCTCGCGGCTGACGCGGGCGGGGCGGGAGAGGGCGGTGGTGGCAGTGTTCACGTGCGAGTGTCCAGTAAAAGTGTTGCAAAGGACGGCGCAGTCTACGCGCTGACGCACCGGTCAGGAAAAAACCTGTGTTAGCGATTTGTAAGCGCTCCTGCGGCAGCCGCATTAATCCTGTGTGGACTGGCTTATGTGGGAGCTGGCTTGCCTGCGATGCAGACGCCTCGGTCTATCAGCTGTACCGAGGTGATGCTATCGCGGGCAAGCCCGGCTCCCACATCAGCACTGCCCACCTGGCATCTGCGTGTTACGCAAGTCGCATCCCTGTACACTGCTGGTCCGCGAAAGGAGCCTGCCATGCTGATTGTTGCCGACGAAAATATCCCGCTGCTCGATGCATTCTTCGAAGGGTTTGGCGAGATTCGCCGGGTGCCCGGCCGGTCCATCGACCGCGCCACGGTCGAGCAGGCCGACGTGCTGCTGGTGCGCTCGGTGACCAACGTCAATCGCGCGTTGCTGGAAGGCACACCGGTACGGTTTGTCGGCACCTGCACCATCGGCACCGACCATCTGGACCTCGATTACTTCAAGCAGGCCGGCATCACCTGGTCCAGTGCGCCGGGCTGCAATGCGCGTGGCGTGGTGGACTATGTGCTGGGCAGCCTGCAGACCCTGGCCGAAATCGAAGGCGTCGACCTCAATCAGCGCACCTACGGCGTGGTCGGTGCCGGTGAAGTCGGCGGGCGGCTGGTCAAGGTGCTCAAGGGCCTGGGCTGGAACGTGCTGGTGTGCGACCCGCCGCGTCAGATCGCTGAAGACGGCGATTACGTCAGCCTCGAACAGATCATCCAGCAGTGCGACGTCATCAGTCTGCACACACCACTGAGCAAATCCGGCAACGGCTCCACCTGGCATTTGTTTGACCGCGAGCGCCTCAACCGCCTCAAGCCTGGCGCCTGGCTGATCAACGCCAGCCGTGGCCCGGTAGTGGACAATGCTGCCCTGCGTGAAGTGTTGCTGGAGCGTGAGGACCTGCAAGCGGTGTTGGACGTGTGGGAAGGCGAGCCCGAAGTGGATGTCGATTTGGCTGACCTGTGTGTGCTGGCAACCCCACATATCGCCGGTTACAGCCTCGACGGCAAGCAGCGCGGCACTGCACAGATTTATCAGGCGTTCTGCGCCCATCTGGGCCAGGCGCCGAGCATCCAGCTAAGTGATCTGCTGCCGCAGCCGTGGCTGGCCGAGGTGCACTTGAACGCTTCGAGCGACCCGGCCTGGGCGTTGGCGACCTTGTGCCGCAGCGTGTACGACCCGCGCCGTGATGACGCGGATTTGCGCCGTAGCCTAGTAGGCTCTGTGGACGAGCAGCGCAAGGCGTTCGACCTGCTGCGCAAGCATTACCCGCAGCGCCGAGAGATTGACGGCTTGAAGGTGCGAATCAATGGCGACTCTGCCGCGCTGTCGGCGATCGTCACCGCCCTGGGCGCCGAACTGCTCTGACGCGCGGCGCCGGCAAGGGGCGTGCGCATACGCGCGGCATAAAAAACCCGGCCACAGGGGCCGGGTTTGAAAGAGCTCGGGCGTATCAGCCTTGCTGCGCAGGCTTGACCAGGCGCTGTTCCAGTTCGCGGCACGCTTGCTGGATCATCTCTTCGGTAATCTGCACTTCGCGGCCTTGAGCGTCGATCACGGAGCAAGGCAGATGCTGCGGTTGGCGGATCACTTCAATCTTGGCATCGCTGCTGTTTTGCAAGGTCATGGCCTGTCTCCTCATCAGGTTGTGTACCTACTGTGTTTCTTACATTAAGCCCCCCCCGCGTGACCAAGCTATTACAACTCCTTACAAAGTCACCGGTTCGAACAACCAGTCCACCAGAAAGCGATACAAATTTCCAGCGGGGGGTTAGACCGATAACCTCTAGGGATCAGCATCGGCGGGCATAATTAACCTGACTCATTGTTATTTACTCAAGTTCCCCCAATGTTGTGGTGTAGATACTTATCTCCCCTGCGCAGGTGATGCCCTCCATGTTCTCAGTCCGTCAACGCCGTGCGATCCGCTTGGCCAGCCGCTTTATCGCGCCCTACCGTTGGCAGGCACTGGGTGCCTTGCTGGCGCTGATCGTCACGGCGGGCATCACCTTGTCCATGGGGCAGGGCATTCGCCTGCTGGTCGACCAGGGCTTCATGACGCAATCGCCACACCTGCTCAACCAGTCCATCGGCCTGTTCATGATTCTGGTGCTGGGCCTGGCCGTGGGTACGTTTGCGCGGTTTTACCTGGTGTCGTGGATCGGCGAACGGGTGGTGGCGGATATTCGCCGGCAGGTGTTCAACCATTTGATCTACCTGCACCCCGGCTTTTACGAAAACAATCGCAGCTCGGAAATCCAGTCGCGGTTGACCACCGACACCACCTTGCTGCAATCGGTGATCGGCTCCTCGCTGTCGCTGTTCCTGCGCAATGCCCTGATGGTCATCGGCGGCATCGTGCTGTTGTTTGTCACCAACCCCAAGCTCACCAGTATCGTGGTGATCGCGCTGCCACTGGTGCTGGCGCCGATCCTGATTTTCGGCCGGCGTGTGCGCAGCCTCTCGCGCCTGAGCCAGGACCGCATCGCTGACGTCGGCAGTTATGTGTCTGAGACCCTCGGCCAGATCAAGACCGTGCAGGCCTACAACCATCAGGTCCAGGACGAGCAGCGTTTTGCCGTTACCGTGGAGGAGGCCTTTGCCACGGCGCGCAAGCGTATCGTGCAACGCGCCTGGCTGATTACGCTGGTGATCATGCTGGTGCTCGGCGCCGTTGGCGTGATGCTGTGGGTGGGCGGGATGGACGTGATTGGCGGCCGTATTTCCGGCGGTGAGCTGGCCGCGTTCGTGTTTTACAGCCTGATCGTCGGCAGCGCGGTCGGCACGTTGAGCGAAGTGCTTGGCGAACTGCAACGCGCCGCCGGTGCTGCCGAGCGGATTGGCGAGTTGTTGCAGTCGAGCAACGAAATCCAGGCCCCCGCCGATGGCACCGTACAGTTACCGGAGCGCGTCAGCGGCCGCATGGAACTGCAAGACCTGCGCTTTTCCTACCCGTCGCGCCCGGACAGCTACGCCATCGATGGTTTGAGCCTGACCATCCATCCCGGCGAAACCCTGGCACTGGTCGGCCCATCCGGCGCCGGTAAGTCCACGATCTTCGACCTGCTGCTGCGTTTCTATGACCCCCAGCACGGCCGCATCCTGCTCGAAGGCCACCCGCTGACCGCGCTCGACCCGATGGACCTGCGCCGCCACTTCGCATTGGTGTCGCAAAGCCCGGCGCTGTTTTTTGGCAGCGTCGAAGAAAACATCCGTTACGGCAACCCGTCCGCCACCACCGCGCAGGTCGAGGCCGCGGCGCGCATCGCCCATGCCCACGACTTCATCCTGCAAATGCCCCAGGGCTATCAGACCCACCTTGGCGACGGCGGCATGGGCCTCTCCGGCGGCCAGCGCCAACGCCTGGCCATCGCCCGTGCGTTGTTGGTGGACGCGCCGATCCTGCTGCTGGACGAAGCCACCAGCGCACTGGATGCCCAGAGCGAGCATTTGATTCAGCAGGCACTGCCGCAACTGATGCAGGGCCGCACCACCTTGGTGATTGCGCATCGGTTGGCAACGGTGAAAAACGCCGACCGCATTGCGGTGATGGACCAGGGCAAACTGGTGGCGGTTGGCACGCATCAGCAGCTGATCGCGAGCAATCCGCTGTATGCACGGTTGGCGGCGTTGCAGTTCAATGATGAGGTCGCGAAAAGCGAGGTATAGCCGGGCTGCATTGCGCTGTTTTTGTGGCTAGAAGGCTTGGAGTGGCGAGCGGGCCTGTTGTGGCGAGCGGGCTTGCCCCGCGTTGGGCTGCGTAGCAGCCCCAAAACCTGTCTACTCGGTTTGAACGGCTATACCGAGGCGCCTGAATGGGAGCGCTTCGCACTCCAGCGCAGGGCAAGCCTGCTTGCCACACCAAACCTGCTCGCCACAACAGGCCTGCAGGCCACATTAAATCCCGCTGGCCACACCAAGCCCCCGCACCAGAAAACCCGACACAGGCTCTTCGTCAGTCAGCCTTACTGATCATCAAAATACCGCTCATGCCAATCCACCAGCGGCTGCGGTGAGTTGAGCTTTTGCCCGTAGATCACCGAATAAGACAGCACGTTCTGCACGTACTGGCGGGTTTCGTCGAACGGGATGCTTTCCACCCACACATCAAAACTCAGGTGATCAGCACCGCGCAGCCATTGGCGTACACGCCCTGGGCCGGCGTTGTAGGCGGCGGAGGCAAGCACGCGGTTGCCGTTGAACTGGCTGTGCACCTGGCTCAGGTAGGCGGCGCCAAGCTGGATGTTTTTGTCCGGGTCCAGCACCTGGGCCGAGGAGGCCAGCGGGATGCTGAACTTGCGCGCGGTTTCCTTGGCGGTGCCGGGCATCAGTTGCATCAGGCCGCTGGCGCCGACGCCGGAGCGCGCGTCGTCCATGAAGGCACTTTCCTGGCGGGTGATGGCAAACACCCAGCTGGAATGCAGACCACGCACCTTGGCTTCGCGCACCAGGGTGTCACGGTGGGCCATCGGGAAGCGGATATCCAGGTCATCCCAGTATTGGGCCTGGCTGATGGTGCGGATCGCCGGGAAGTACCACTTCATGTCGTAGGCCAGCTTGGCCTGGGCGACCATTTCATCGCGGTTGAAGTGGCGGCTCACGTGGTACCACTCGCGGCGGCCATCGACAATCTGGCCACGTGCATAAAACTCCAGCGCGCGGCGTACACCGGGCGTGTTACGGACCTTGTTGACCAGCGCCTGACTCATCACCAGCGGCTTGTTTTTCAGCTGATAGGGCGCTTTGGAGCGGTCGGCGGCGAGGAAACCGTAGAAATCCCGTTCCTGCGCGAGGTTTTTGTACAGCACCAGCGGCTGCGGGTTTTTCGGCTCGGCCAGCTCCAGGCTGCGCGCTTGCCAGTAACGCCAGCGGTTGGTGGTCGCCAGGTCTTGTGGGAGTTTGCGGGTCAACTGGTAGGCATCTTCCCAGCGTGCCAGGCGCAGCAGCAGGCGCAGGCGCCATTCGGAGACGGTGTTATCACGCAGCTCCGGGTCGTATTTGGTCATTACGTCCAGCGCGCGCGGGTCGTAGCGGCGTGCCAGGGTCAAGCCGATTTCACGGGCGATCGACACTTTTTCGTCACGGGAGAAGTGCATGCTGCTGGCGTAGCCGTCGAGCAGCGCCATGGCCTTGTCCGGGTCCTGGCGTGCCAGGCGGCGCAAGCCCAGGCCGACGGCGTCAGACATCGCCTCGTTGGCCGGCAGGAAGCGCGACGGGTCGCTGAGCATGTCCGGTTTTTGGGCCACGTCGACCATCAGGCGGCCTTGGGCGCCAAGGGTTGGCAGGGTTTTCACCAGGCTGTTGGCCAGCGCGTAATTGCGTGCTTCGGCGGCGAGCTTGGCGCGATCCCAGATTTTCTGTTCAGTGAGTTGGCCATCGGCGGCCCACTGGCCGAACGTGGCATCACACGCGGCGGGTTGGGATTTGCCGGTCAGCCAGAGTTTTTCGGTGGTCTTGTAGCCTTCGGCTTTCAAGTTATGGGTGAGCTGGTACTGACCATGCAGGCAGTCCAGTTCGACGAAATTGAGTTTGGCGTCGTAGTACTTTTCAAACGTCTGCCAGTCGCCACGGTCGGCCAGCCAGCGCAACCAGCGCAGCTTCATCCAGTTGGCCTGGGGCAGGTCGCCGTTTTTAGCGAGGAACTGTTCGATTTCCTCGTTGCTCGCGGTTTTCAGGCGCGCGGTCAGCTCGTCATAGGCCAGGTACGGCGTGAGCGGGTAGTCGGCCAGGGCCTGGCTGTATTGCATGTACGGCCCGCTGTCGCCTTTGGCGAGGGCGCGTTTGGCTTCATCGTAATATTGACGTTGGGTGGTGAGGTCCACGGCCTGGGCGGATTGAACGGCGGTGGCGGAAAGAAGCAGACAAGATAAAAAGTTGAAAAGGCGACTGCGCATGAGACGTCCGTGCAGAGAAATCACGACTAGCACCGGCACCGCCGACACTGATTGCCCCTAGCTTAGCCTTTTGCCAGCGACCGGCGAAAGCTTTGCCGGCCGGTTGGCTGAAGTTCATCGTAAATGTCCTGCAGAACGTGTCGCCAGCGAAAATGCCGACCGCATCCCACCCTCAAGTCAGGTAGAATGCGCGCCCAGTTTTTGGAGAAGCGTATGACCCTGCTCAAATTCAGCGATGTGTCCCTTGCTTTCGGCGCTATGCCGTTGTTGGACAAGGTGTCCTGGCAGATCGCCCGTGGTGAGCGGGTGTGCATCATCGGCCGCAACGGCACCGGCAAGTCCAGCATGATGAAGCTGGTTAAAGGCGATCAGAAGCCCGATGACGGCTCTGTTTGGCGTGCCCCGGGCCTGAAGATCGGCGAATTGCCGCAAGAATTGCCGGTGGCCGACGGACGGACAGTGTTCGACGTGGTTGCCGAAGGCCTGGACGGCGTCGGCGAGTTGCTCGCGCAATACCACCACCTGGCACAGAACTGCGTCACCGAAGAGGACCTGGACAAGCTGATGCACGTCCAGCAAGACCTCGAAGCCCGTGACGGCTGGCGCTTGCAGCAACTGGTCGACAGCACCCTGAGCCGCCTGCAACTGCCGGCCGACAAGACCCTCGCCGAGTTGTCCGGCGGCTGGCGTCGTCGCGTGCTGCTGGCTCAGGCGCTGGTGTCCGAGCCGGATTTGTTGCTGCTCGACGAACCAACCAACCACTTGGACATCGGCGCAATCGCCTGGCTGGAAGAAGCCCTCAAGGATTTCCAGGGCGCTGTGTTGTTCATCACGCACGACCGTTCCTTCCTGCAGAACCTGGCCACGCGCATCCTCGAACTGGACCGTGGCGGCCTGATCGACTGGAACGGCGACTACGCCAGCTTCCTGGTGCACAAAGAGGCCACGCTGGCCGCTGAAGAAACTGCCAACGCGCTGTTCGACAAAAAGCTGGCCCAGGAAGAAGTCTGGATCCGCCAGGGCATCAAGGCCCGTCGCACCCGTAACGAAGGCCGTGTACGCGCCTTGAAAGCCCTGCGCGTTGAGCGCAGCGAGCGCCGTGAACGCACCGGCAAGGCCAATATCCAGCTGGATACCGCCGACAAGTCGGGCAAGCAGGTGATGGTGCTGGAAAACGTCAGCTTCCATCACCCGGACGGCCCGTTCCTGATCAAGGACTTCTCGATGGTCCTGCAGCGCGGCGACCGTATCGGCCTGCTGGGCGCCAACGGCACCGGCAAGACCACCTTGCTCAAGCTGATGCTCAATGGTCTGCAACCGACCAGCGGTACGGTGGAAGAGGGCACGCGCATCGACGTGGCCTACTTCGACCAGCTGCGCCATCAGTTGGACCTGGAAAAAACCGTGATCGACAACGTCGCCGAAGGCCGCGACTTTATCGACATCGACGGCCAGAGCCGCCACGTGCTGAGCTACCTGGGCGACTTCCTGTTCAGCCCGCAACGCGCACGTACGCCGGTGAAAGCCTTGTCCGGTGGTGAGCGTGCGCGCCTGCTGCTGGCCAAGCTGTTCAGCAAGCCGGCCAACCTGCTGGTGCTCGACGAACCGACCAACGACCTCGACGTGGAAACCCTCGAACTGCTGGAAGAGGTCTTGCTGACTTTCAACGGCACCGTGCTGATGGTCAGCCACGACCGGGCATTCCTCGACAACGTGGTCACCAGCACGCTGGTCTTCGAAGGTGAAGGCAAGGTGCGTGAATACGTCGGTGGTTACCAGGACTGGCTGCGTCAGGGCGGCTCGCCGCGCCTGCTGGGCGTGACCGAGAGCAAGTCCGGCAAGGCCGACCTGACCTCCGCTGTCGTTGCGCCAGTGGCTGCCGCTGCTGCTCCGGCCCAGGACGCTGCACCGTCGACCAAGAAGAAGCTCAGCTACAAGCTGCAACGTGAGCTGGAAGCCTTGCCGGGCGATATCGACGCCAAGGAACAGCAGATTGCCGCAGTAGAAGCAGAAATGGCTGACGCAGGTTTCTACCTGCGTCCGGCGGCGGAAACCGCCAAGGTCATTACGTCCCTGGAAACGTTGAACCAGGAGCTGGAAGTGTTGGTTGAGCGTTGGGCCGAGCTGGATGCCTGATTGATTCAAGCGCACTAAAAAAGCCCGGCGCCCATCTGTATGAACGCCGGGCTTTTTATATGGAGTGCGATTAGACATGTGGGACGGCTTGTGTGGGAGCCGGGCTTGCCCGCGATGCAGGCACCGCGGTGTGTCAGTTGGCCTGCGGTGATGCTATCGCAGGCAAGCCAGCTCCCACATCAGCCCGCTCCCACAGTGGTTTGGCGCCGTTCTTAAGTATTTTTTACCAGTTTTACCGCCAGCACATCACACGGCGCGCCGTGCAGTACATCATTGGCGGTCGAGCCCAGCAGCAGCGCCAGGCCATGACGGCCGTGGCTGCCGACCACGATCAGGTCGCAGCCCTGTTCCTTGGCCAGGTGGTGGATTTCCTGACGAGGCTGGCCGTAGGTGAGGTGGGAGTTTTCCTTGGTTACTTCCGGGTACTTGAGGATCAACCGGTCCAGGCGCTCTTTGGCCTGGTCAAATTGTTGTTGCTGCAACTGGGAAAGGTCCATGGGCACGTCGCCACCAAACGCCATGGCCATAGGCTCGACGATATGCACGAGTGACAGCTTGGCGCCGTTGGCGATTGCTGAAGCCTGCGCGCGCTTGATCACTGGGTCGCACTCTTCGGTCAGGTCGACAGCGACCAGGATATGTTTGTAGGAGTGTTCGTTGGACATGGCGCGTTCCTCCAGGGGACTGCAATAAGTTCAGTATGGCTGCTTTCAAGCGGATGGGGTTGCGTCAGGTCAAATCCGCTCATCTAGAAATTCGGGAGTACACATATGACGGTCTGGATAGTGGTGTCAATCCTTCTCGTGGTACTGAGCCCTCTGGCATGGTTGCGCCCCTCGCGCCATCAGAGCGGGCGCATGGCCCTGCGGATGGAGGCGCGCCGCATCGGCCTGGCCATGCAATTGGCGCCGCAGGACTGGCCGTACTGGCTCAAGCACGAGCCGCCAAGCCCTTGCGCGCAGTACTGCCGACCGCGCCGCGCAAGTGCGCCGGCCCTTTGGTGTTACTGGCAGCTGGAGCCCGGGGTTTGGGTCAATCAGTGGCGCGAAGTGTGCGTCGATGAGACGTTGTTGGCGCACTTTGCGACCCTGCCGGATAACGTCTACAAGGTCGAGGCGGACAAGCAGATGATCGCCCTGTACTGGGGCGAGAAGGGCGAGGCGAGCGTGTTGAAGGACATTGATGCGCTGCTCAAGGCCCTGGCTTGATGCCTGTCGGATAAAACCCAGGCAATAAAAAGCCCGACATCATCATCGGGCTGGAGTTGGCCAGGCAGGCCGGTAAATCTGTGATGCATGCGTCGGATGTTCATCCAGGCGCATTAAGGTTGTCGCTAGCCTAGCGGCATATCCTGTTCTGTACAGTCTTTTCCTACAAAATTTCCATTATTGATTTCGTGAATAGTTGAATATTGGCCAGGCGTAAGCCGTGGGCCTGGGTTCTGAACTGACTGGAAAGTCGCGTTTTTCCTAGCCTTTCGAGCGATTGACAATTGCCCGGAATTGGATGAAGGTGACGTACCCAAATCAAACGGGCGTATGAATTGAGCGTTTGTCTGTCAGACCGCTCATACAGAACCCCGACTAGCGCGTTGGCGGGTGTGCCTGGCGGATTGGCATGAGCATTGACCCAATAATCAATGTCCAACCAGAGGCCAGCGTCCAATGTGTACTGTTCAGCTTCCATATCGTGGAGATCAGTTGATGATTTACGAAGGTAAAGCCATCACGGTTAAGGCTCTTGAAAGTGGCATCGTCGAATTGAAATTCGACCTCAAGGGTGAGTCCGTCAACAAGTTCAACCGTCTAACCCTGAATGAATTGCGTCAGGCCGTAGACACCATCAAAGCAGATGCTTCGGTCAAGGGCGTGATCGTCTCCAGCGGCAAGGACGTGTTTATCGTCGGCGCTGACATCACCGAATTCGTCGACAACTTCAAGCTGCCCGATGCCGAGCTGGTGGCTGGCAACCTCGAAGCCAACAAGATTTTCAGCGATTTCGAAGACCTCAACGTGCCAACCGTTGCCGCGATCAATGGCATCGCGTTGGGCGGCGGTCTGGAAATGTGCCTGGCCGCAGACTTCCGTGTCATGTCGGCGACCGCCAAAATCGGTCTGCCTGAAGTCAAACTGGGCATCTACCCAGGTTTTGGCGGCACCGTGCGCCTGCCGCGCATCATCGGTGCCGACAACGCCATCGAGTGGATTGCCGCCGGCAAGGAAAACAAAGCCGAAGACGCGCTGAAAGTCGGTGCCGTCGATGCTGTGGTTGCCCCGGACAAACTGGCCGAAGCTGCACTGAACCTGATCAAAGGCGCCATCAGCGGCGAATTTGACTACAAGGCCAAGCGTCAGCCAAAGCTCGAAAAACTCAAGCTCAACGCCATCGAACAAATGATGTCGTTCGAAACCGCCAAAGGTTTCGTGGCAGGCCAGGCCGGCCCGAACTACCCGGCGCCGGTTGAAGCGATCAAGACCATCCAGAAAGCCGCGAACTTCGGTCGCGACAAAGCCCTGGAAGTGGAAGCTGCAGGCTTCGTCAAACTGGCGAAAACCTCGGCTGCCCAGAGCCTGATCGGCCTGTTCCTGAATGATCAGGAGCTGAAGAAAAAGGCCAAGGCCTACGACGAAATCGCCAAAGACGTGAAACAGGCTGCCGTACTCGGCGCCGGTATCATGGGCGGCGGTATCGCCTATCAGTCGGCCTCCAAAGGCACGCCGATCCTGATGAAAGACATCAACGAACACGGCATTGAGCAAGGCCTGGCGGAAGCCGCCAAGCTGTTGGTGGGCCGCGTTGATAAAGGTCGCATGACCGCAGCGAAGATGGCTGAAGTGCTTAACGGCATTCGTCCTACGCTGTCCTACGGCGATTTCGGCCACGTCGACCTGGTGGTCGAAGCGGTTGTCGAGAACCCGAAGGTCAAGCAAGCCGTACTGGCCGAAGTAGAAGCCCAGGTTAAAGAAGACACCATTCTGGCCTCGAACACTTCGACCATTTCCATCAGCTTGTTGGCCAAGGCCCTCAAGCGTCCGGAAAACTTCGTCGGCATGCACTTCTTCAACCCGGTGCACATGATGCCGCTGGTGGAAGTGATCCGTGGCGAGAAGTCCAGCGAGCTGGCGATTGCTACTACCGTTGCCTACGCGAAGAAAATGGGCAAGAACCCGATCGTCGTTAACGACTGCCCGGGCTTTTTGGTCAACCGCGTGCTGTTCCCGTACTTCGGCGGTTTCGCCAAGCTGGTCAGCGCCGGTGTGGACTTTGTGCGTATCGACAAGGTTATGGAAAAATTCGGCTGGCCAATGGGCCCGGCGTACCTGATGGACGTGGTCGGCATCGACACCGGCCACCACGGTCGTGACGTCATGGCTGAAGGCTTCCCGGACCGCATGAAAGACGACCGCCGTTCGGCGATCGACGCGCTCTACGAAGCCAAGCGCCTGGGCCAGAAGAACGGCAAGGGCTTCTACGCTTACGAGGCCGACAAGAAGGGCAAGCAGAAGAAAGTGGCCGACCCTTCGGTGCACGAAGTGCTCGCGCCGGTCATCTACGAGCAGCGTGAGGTGTCCGATGAGGACATCATCAACTGGATGATGATCGCCCTGTGCCTGGAAACCGTGCGTTGCCTGGAAGACGGCATCGTTGAAACCGCCGCCGAAGCCGATATGGGCCTGGTGTACGGTATTGGTTTCCCTCCATTCCGTGGTGGTGCGCTGCGTTACATCGATTCGATCGGTGTGGCCGAGTTCGTTGCCCTGGCTGACAAATACGCTGATCTTGGCCCGCTGTACCACCCGACCGCGAAGCTGCGTGAAATGGCCAAAAATGGCCAGAGCTTCTTCGGTTAAGCGCCCAGACGACTAGAGCGAGAATATTTATGAGCTTGAATCCAAGAGACGTGGTGATTGTCGACTTCGGTCGCACACCGATGGGCCGCTCCAAGGGCGGCATGCACCGCAACACCCGCGCCGAAGATATGTCGGCGCACCTGATCAGCAAATTGCTGGAACGTAACGTCAAGGTCGACCCGAACGAAGTCGAAGACGTGATCTGGGGCTGCGTCAACCAGACCCTGGAGCAGGGCTGGAACATTGCGCGCATGGCGTCGTTGATGACCCAGATCCCGCACACCGCCGCTGGCCAGACCGTCAGTCGCCTGTGTGGCTCCTCGATGAGCGCGCTGCACACCGCTGCCCAAGCGATCATGACCGGTAACGGCGATGTGTTCGTGGTCGGCGGCGTGGAGCACATGGGCCACGTCAGCATGATGCACGGCGTCGACCCTAACCCGCACATGTCGCTGTACGCGGCAAAAGCCTCGGGCATGATGGGCCTCACCGCAGAAATGCTCGGCAAAATGCACGGCATTACCCGCGAAGCCCAGGACGCGTTCGGCCTGCGCTCCCACCAACTCGCCCACAAGGCGACGGTGGAAGGCAAGTTCAAGGATGAAATCATCCCGATGAACGGC
This sequence comes from Pseudomonas sp. 14P_5.3_Bac1, assembly GCF_025466135.1. Taxonomy (NCBI): domain Bacteria; kingdom Pseudomonadati; phylum Pseudomonadota; class Gammaproteobacteria; order Pseudomonadales; family Pseudomonadaceae; genus Pseudomonas; species Pseudomonas sp. 14P_5.3_Bac1. Next base: position 56,783 of record NZ_JANLOF010000010.1, read on the forward strand.
TATGACGAAAACGGTTTCCTGAAACTGTTCGACTATGACGAAACCATTCGTCCGGACACCACCCTGGAAAGCCTGGCGGCCTTGAAACCTGCCTTCAATCCAAAGGGCGGCACCGTGACAGCCGGTACTTCGTCGCAAATCACCGACGGTGCTTCGTGCATGATCGTGATGTCGGCGCAGCGTGCCCAGGACCTGGGTATCCAGCCGATGGCCGTGATCCGTTCGATGGCCGTGGCGGGTGTGGACCCGGCAATCATGGGCTATGGTCCAGTACCGGCCACACAAAAAGCCTTGAAGCGCGCGGGCCTGACCATCTCCGATATAGACTTCTTCGAGCTCAACGAAGCTTTCGCCGCACAGGCCCTGCCAGTGCTGAAAGATTTGAAAGTACTCGACAAGATGAACGAGAAGGTTAACCTGCACGGCGGTGCGATTGCCCTGGGCCACCCATTCGGTTGCTCCGGTGCACGTATTTCCGGCACTTTGCTTAACGTGATGAAGCAAAATGGCGGCAACCTTGGGGTTGCAACCATGTGCATTGGTCTCGGCCAAGGCATTTCCACCGTCTTCGAACGCGTCTAAGCGTTGCGTTGACGGAAGCCGGGGCCCAGTGCCCCGGTTTTTGTTTTTTGGAATTTTTAATATTTTTTTCAACAAATTTTACAAGAGGGCCAGAGCATGAAAGTCGAACCAGGGCTCTACCAACATTATAAGGGGCCGCAGTACCGCGTTTTTAACGTGGCGCGGCACTCCGAGACCGAAGAGGAAGTGGTGTTTTACCAAGCACTGTATGGCGATTACGGCTTTTGGGTGCGCCCATTGAGCATGTTCCTGGAGACTGTCGAAGTTGACGGCGAGCAGGTCCCGCGCTTTGCTTTGGTCCAGGCCGAACCCAGTCTTTTTTCAGGGCAATAACGGCAGGTCGCGCAGAATGCTGCGCTTGACCTCACCTTGTTGCCACTATATATAGCGTTGCCGCGACAGGCGCCAACTGCCTTTCACTTCTCGAATTCAGGAATTTTCCGATCCATGGGCAAATCGCTGGTCATTGTGGAATCCCCGGCTAAGGCCAAGACCATCAACAAGTACTTGGGCAACGAGTACGTGGTGAAGTCGAGTATCGGCCATATCCGAGACCTGCCCACCAGCGGTTCGGCTAGCGCCAGCAAGGAGCCTGCCGCCAAGCGCGGCAAGGCGGCTGCGGGCGAAGGTCCGGTGCTCACGCCTAAAGAGAAAGCGCGCAAGCAGCTGGTCTCGCGCATGGGTGTAGACCCGGAACATGGCTGGAAGGCCAAGTACGAGATCCTTCCCGGCAAGGAAAAGGTCATCGAAGAGCTGCGCCGGCTCGCCAAGGATGCTGACACCATCTATCTCGCAACCGACTTGGACCGCGAAGGGGAAGCCATTGCCTGGCACCTGCGCGAAGCCATCGGCGGTGATGACAGCCGCTACAAGCGTGTGGTGTTCAACGAAATCACCAAAAAAGCCATCCAGGAAGCCTTCTCCAAGCCGGGCGAACTGGACATCGACCGTGTAAACGCCCAGCAGGCCCGTCGTTTCCTCGACCGCGTCGTGGGTTACATGGTCTCGCCGCTGCTGTGGGCCAAGATCGCCCGTGGCCTGTCGGCCGGTCGTGTGCAATCGGTGGCGGTAAAGCTGGTGGTAGAGCGTGAGCGCGAGATTCGTGCGTTCAACCCCGAAGAATACTGGGAAGTCCACGCTGACCTCGGCACCGCCAAGGGCGCCAACGTGCGCTTTGAAGTGGCCCGCGAGAAAGGCGAGGCCTTCAAGCCGCTGAACGAAGCCCAGGCCATGGCCGCGCTGGAGAAGCTCAAGGCTTCCAGCTACAGCATCGTCAAGCGTGAAGACAAACCGACCAGCAGCAAGCCGTCGGCGCCGTTCATCACGTCTACCCTGCAACAGGCCGCGAGTAACCGCCTGGGCTTTGGTGTGAAGAAAACCATGATGATGGCTCAGCGTCTGTATGAAGCTGGCTACATCACGTATATGCGTACCGACTCCACCAACCTGTCGCAAGACGCGGTGGCGATGGCGCGTACTTATATTGAAACCGAATTCGGCAAGAAGTACCTGCCGGAGAAGCCGAACGTCTACAGCAGCAAGGAAGGCGCACAGGAGGCTCACGAAGCGATTCGTCCTTCCGATGCCAATACCGAGCCAAGCAAGCTGACCGGCATGGAGCGCGACGCTGAGCGCCTTTACGAGCTGATCTGGCGCCAGTTCCTGGCCTGCCAGATGCTGCCGGCGCAATACCTGTCCACCACCGTCAGTGTCGGTGCGGGCGACTTCGAGCTGCGTGCCAAGGGCCGTATCCTCAAGTTCGACGGCTACACCCGCGTGATGCCGCAAATCGCCAAGCCAGGCGATGACGATGTGCTGCCGGACATGGCCCAGGGCGACACGTTGAAGCTGATCAAGCTCGACCCGTCCCAGCACTTCACCAAGCCGCCGGCGCGTTATTCGGAAGCCAGCCTGGTAAAAGAGATGGAGAAACGCGGTATCGGTCGTCCTTCGACTTACGCGGCAATCATTTCGACCATCCAGGACCGTGGCTATGTCGCGCTGCACAACCGTCGCTTCTACTCGGAAAAGATGGGCGACATCGTTACCGAGCGCCTGTCCGAAAGCTTCTCCAACCTGATGGACTACGGCTTCACCGCCGGCATGGAAGAGAACCTCGATGACGTGGCCCAGGGCGAACGCGACTGGAAAAACGTACTGGATGAGTTCTACGGCGACTTCAAGAAGAAGCTCGAAGTAGCCGAAAGCCCTGAAAGTGGCATGCGTGCCAACCAGCCGGTGATGACCGACATCCCGTGCCTGACCTGCGGCCGTCCGATGCAGATTCGTACCGCGTCTACCGGCGTGTTCCTCGGTTGCTCGGGCTACAGCCTGCCGCCGAAAGAGCGCTGCAAGGCCACCGTCAACCTGGTGCCGGGCGATGAAATCGCCGCTGACGACGAGGGTGAATCCGAGTCGCTGGTATTGCGTGGCAAGCACCGCTGCCCGATCTGCAGCACGGCAATGGATGCCTACCTGCTCGACGAGAAGCACAAGTTGCACATCTGCGGTAACAACCCTGATTGCGACGGCTACGAGATCGAAGAGGGCAGCTACCGCATCAAGGGCTACGAAGGCCCGAGCCTGGAATGCGACAAGTGTGGCAGTGAGATGCAGCTCAAGACCGGCCGTTTCGGCAAGTTCTTCGGTTGCACCAACCCGACGTGCAAGAACACTCGCAAACTGCTGAAAAGCGGTGACGCGGCGCCGCCGAAGATGGACCCGGTGAAGATGCCTGAACTCAAATGCGAGAAGGTCAACGACACCTACATCCTGCGTGACGGCGCCTCGGGCTTGTTCCTGGCCGCCAGCCAGTTCCCGAAAAACCGCGAGACCCGTGCGCCGCTGGTGCTGGAAATCGTGCCGCACAAGGACGAGATCGATCCCAAGTACCACTTCCTGTGTGAAGCGCCGAAGAAGGATCCCGACGGTCGCCCGGCCGTGATCCGCTACAGCCGCAAAACCAAGGAGCAGTACGTGCAGACCGAAGTGGACGGCAAGCCTACGGGCTGGAAAGCGTTCTACGACGGCGGTAAGTGGAAGGTCGAGGACAAGCGCCAGGGCGCTTGATCGACTACGTTGCGAAATACAAAGGCCGCCTGCATAGGCGGCCTTTTTTTGCGCTTGCAGGAGTCTCGGCTGATCCGTGACACTGTTGAGCCAGCATCCGGCTTATTTCGTTGTGGAGACTGCCGTTATGGCCAACGAACTCTATACCCGTACCAATCAGAAAATTTACTTCGCGGGTTTGTCCCTGGAAGCCCTTGGTCGTGCCGAGGAAGGGAAGGAGATGAATGCCATCGCGCTGGTCCAGGCGGGGCGTGAGGCTGCATTGTTCCATCTCTACGGCGCCCTGTTGGGGCTGTGCCATGAAATCGCCGGGTTCTACCGTTTGCCCCAGGCCGGTTCGCCGCGTGCAGAACTGATCATGAACCGCGAAGTGCTGGAAAGCATGGCCATTCCTGAGCTGGCCGAGCTGGTGGAAATGGCCCAAAGCCCCGACAGCTGGGTCGCCCGCTTGCTCAAGGCGCATGCCGACATGTTCCAGCCGCCACGCGTGCCGCATGTGCCCAAGGGGGACGTGACGCAGCCGCTGATTGTCGCTGTTGCGGTGGAGGAGGATGAGCCCAAGCCGTTGAGCCGCGAAGAACTGGAGAGCTGGCGCCAAGAGCTGAAGAAGATGGCGTTGCGGTTTCGCGAAGGTTTGAACGAGTGCTGAGAAGTCGTCACTGACTGAGTGCGATCAAAAATGTGGGAGCGGGCTTGCTCGCGAAAGCGGTCTATCAGCCGGCCTATGCATCAACTGACAGATTGCTTTCGCGAGCAAGCCCGCTCCCACAGTTGAACCGAGTTGCACAGAAAGTCCAGCACGAGGCTCAATGAGCACCATTCATCAAACCGTAGAGAAACCTGTTCAGATCCTCTGCGAGGCTGGGTGGATGACTGATATAATCCCGGCCTTTCGTGGAGAACAGACTTTTATGCCAACGTCCTTTCTGGAAATTGTTGAATTGCCTGACGGCCGAATCGAGCTGCGTCGGGCTGAGGACGAGGGTTCTCTGGTTATCTTGGATTTTTCCGAAGACGCAAAAGCATTCCTGCAAGGCCAGCACGTGGAAGTGGCGAAAGCCATGTTGAGCGTCGGTGTGCAGATGGCGGGTCGCCTGGCAGAAGGCGAACCGGAGAAGGACGACGGGCCGCGGGTTCTGCACTGAGTTTTGCAGTTAAGTGCACTTTTCGTTGTAGGCGGGCTTGTTGTAGTGACCAGGGCTATGCAGTAAGCAGGCCTCTGAGGTGAGTAGGCTCGCTGTTGTGGGCGGGCTTGCTGTGGTAAGCGGGCTTGTTGTGGCGAGCGGGCTTGCCCCGCGTTGGGGCGCGAAGCGGCCCTGATGGATTAACGCGGTATATCAGGTATTCCACGGTGCTTGGTTTGGGGCTGCTTCGCAGCCCAACGCGGGGCAAGCCCGCTCGCCACAACAAGCCCGCTCGCTACATCAGTCCGTTTTGCCACAGAAGCAAGCTCTGCACAGATACCTGTCTGTCACCTACGCAATCAGCCAGCTCCCTGTTACCCCAATCGAATATTCAAGCTCTGCGCATCGCCCGTCCGTGCGGCGCTGATCAGTTGTTGCTTGGCCGCAGTGTTCAACGGGTTCAACCAACTCACCACCGTATGGCTACGGCCCAGACGCAAGGCTTCGCAGGTCAACTGTTGAGCACTTTGCGCGCCGCGCGGTTGCAGCAGCAGGATACGCTCGCGGTTGAGGCCGGCGTCTCGCAGCCAGGCCTGGGTCAGGCTGGCAGGTGGAGCGATCAGCGTCAGCCAGCGTGCGTCCTGCTCCTCGCTCAGTTCACGAAGGATCGGCGCCAGCAGGCTCAGGCAGCTTCCAGCTGCACCGCGCAACGACAATTCACTGAACGCCTCAGGTTCGGAGCCCCACGGGGCCTCGACCGTTTCCTTGAGGATAGGCGCAAGAGGTTGAGCCATGAAGGCCTCGAACAGCGACAGTTGTGTGTGTTGTGGGGTGTGCACGAGCTGCATGGTGCCTCCTTTAGCGGCGAATGACGCCGACGCTCAAGCCTTCGATCACCAGGTCCTGATCTTTCAGGTTCACTTCAATCGGGGCGAACTCAGGGTTTTCGGCCATCAGCCAGACCTTGCTGCCTTCGCGCTTGAAGCGTTTGACGGTGACTTCATCGCCGATACGCGCAACGACGATCTGGCCATTACGGGCTTCACGGGTGGTGTGGACGGCCAGCAGATCGCCGTCGAAAATGCCCACGTCCTTCATACTCATGCCGTGTACACGCAACAGGTAGTCGGCGCGCGGATGGAAGAAGGTCGGGTTGATGTTGCAGGATTCCTCGACGTGCTGTTGCGCCAGAATCGGCGCACCGGCGGCGACGCGGCCAATGATCGGCAGGGTCGATTCGTCGGCCTTGGCTTCAAAGCCAGGGATGCGAATACCGCGAGAAGCCCCTGGGGTCATCTCGATCGCGCCTTTGCGAGCGAGGGCCTTGAGGTGTTCTTCAGCGGCGTTTGGGGACTTGAACCCCAGCTCCAGCGCAATTTCTGCTCGTGTCGGCGGGTAGCCGTTGTCATCGAGGCAGCGCTTGATAAAAGCCAGAATCTCAGCTTGGCGTGGCGTCAGTTTTAGCATGTTGATCGCTCTGTCTTTTTATACAGTGACTGGGATTATATACAGTGAACTGCGCTTGGCAATCATCCTTTTTGAGCACACCGCTGGACGGTCATTCGTCACCCGTCCTACAAGGCAGAAACAGCGCTGCCTACAGACCAGGAAGGATGTGATTAAATAGCGGTTAAATAGATGACTGCCCGGCCGGAAAACGGACTCGCAGGCTTGACAAGACACACCCTGAAACGTATGTTTCAAACAAGTGTTTGTCAGGCGGAGTAGCCATGGCCCAGTCGGAAACCGTTGAACGCATTCTCGATGCTGCCGAGCAATTGTTCGCGGAAAAAGGATTTGCTGAAACTTCATTGCGGCTGATCACCAGCAAGGCTGGGGTTAACCTTGCCGCAGTGAATTACCATTTCGGCTCAAAGAAAGCCCTGATCCAGGCGGTGTTTTCGCGCTTTCTGGGGCCGTTCTGCGCCAGCCTCGACCGTGAGCTGGAGCGCCGCCAGACCAAGCCTGAGAACAAGCCGAGCCTGGAAGACCTGCTGGAAATTCTGGTTGAGCAAGCGCTGGTGGTTCAACCACGCAGCGGCAATGACCTGTCGATCTTCATGCGTTTGCTCGGCCTGGCGTTCAGCCAGAGCCAGGGCCACTTGCGGCGTTATCTGGAAGACATGTACGGCAAGGTGTTCCGCCGCTACATGTTGCTGGTCAACGAAGCCGCGCCGCGTATTCCGCCGATCGAACTGTTCTGGCGCGTGCACTTCATGCTCGGTGCTGCGGCGTTCAGCATGTCCGGGATCAAAGCCTTGCGCGCAATTGCCGAGACCGATTTCGGTGTGAACACCTCCATCGAACAAGTGATGCGCCTGATGGTGCCGTTCCTTGCCGCCGGCATGCGCGCCGAAACCGGTGTGACCGACCAGGCCATGGCGGCCGCGCAGTTGCGCCCACGCAGCAAATCCACGCCAGCCGTCGCCAAGGCGTGATTGCCCCGGGTGTGCGCGGCCGCTTGCATCCGCTAAGCTAGCCGCCATGCCGATTTCAGCTATTTACTCGCAACCCGTTGTGCTCACTGCGCTTATCGCGCCAGGTGAGGGCAACGGGTTGTGTGCGTTATTTAAGGAAGGTTTATGACTGCTGCCCTGCAAGGTTCTTTGATGGTTGATGTGGCCGGTACCTGGCTGACGGCCGAGGATCGTCACCTGTTGCGTCAGCCTGAAGTGGGCGGCCTGATCATTTTCGCGCGCAATATCGAGCACCCACGCCAGGTGCGCGAGTTGAGCGCGTCGATCCGTGCCGTGCGCCCCGACCTGCTGCTGGCCGTCGACCAGGAAGGCGGGCGCGTGCAGCGCCTGCGCCAGGGTTTTGTGCGTCTGCCGGCCATACGTTTGTTGGCGGATAAGCCGAATGCCGAATACCTGGCCGAGCAGTGCGGCTGGATCATGGCCACTGAAGTGCTTGCGGTTGGCCTTGACCTGAGCTTCGCCCCGGTACTGGACCTGGATTACCAGCGCAGCGCCGTGGTCGGCACCCGCTCGTTTGAAGGCGACCCCGAGCGCGCCGCCGTGCTTGCCGGTGCCTTCATTCGCGGCATGAACAGCGCGGGCATGGCCGCCACCGGTAAACACTTCCCGGGTCACGGCTGGGCTGAGGCCGATTCCCACGTCGCCATTCCCAATGACGAGCGTAGCCTGGAGCAGATTCGCGCAAATGACCTGGTGCCTTTCGCACGGCTGAGCAAGCAATTGGCCGCCGTCATGCCCGCACACGTCATCTATCCGCAGGTGGATGCCCAGCCGGCTGGTTTCTCGCGGCGCTGGCTGCAGGACATCCTGCGTGGCGAGTTGCAGTTCGATGGGGTGATTTTCAGTGATGACCTGTCCATGGCCGGGGCGCATGTGGTCGGTGATGCGGCCAGCCGGATCGAAGCGGCGCTGACCGCGGGTTGCGACATGGGCTTGGTGTGTAACGATCGTGCAGCTGCCGAGCTGGCACTGACGGCGGCGCAGCGCATGAAGGTTACGCCTTCGGCGCGGATTGCGCGGATGCGTGGGCAGGCGATTGCTTCGACGGACTATAAGCAGGACCCGCGTTGGCTGGCGGCACTTACCGCGTTGCGGGATGCTCAGTTGATCGGCTGAAAACCGTGGTGCGCCCATCGCAGGCAAGCCAGCTCCCACACTTGAATGTGTTTACACATCAAAATGTGGGAGCGGGCTTGCCCGCGATAGCAATCAGAAGGTCAGCGCTTCTCTTGCTTATTGGGCAACGGCGCAAACAACGCCTCGATATCCTCGTTGCCCAGCTGCCAATCTCCCGTCGTACGCCCATCCAGTACGCCCGCCGCCAGGTCGGACTTTTCCTTTTGCAGGTGTTGGATTTTCTCCTCCACCGTGCCCCGCGCAATCATTTTATAGACGAACACCGGCTTCTCTTGACCGATGCGATACGCGCGGTCAGTCGCCTGGTTCTCCGTGGCCGGGTTCCACCACGGGTCATAGTGGATCACCGTATCGGCTTCTGTAAGGTTCAAGCCCACACCGCCAGCCTTCAAGCTGATCAGAAAAATCTGCAACTTGCCGCTCTGGAAATCCTTCACCGGTGTGCGGCGGTCGCGGGTCTGGCCGGTCAGCAGTGCGTAGGCCACGCCGCGCTTTTTCAGTTCGACTTCGATCAGGCTCAGCATCGAAGTGAACTGCGAGAACAGCAGAATCCGGCGTCCTTCGGCAAACAGCTCTTCGAGCATTTCCATCAGGCTGTCGAGCTTGCCCGAGCTGCTGCCGCGCGCGGGCAGGGCGGCGTCGTTGACCAGGCGCAGGTCGCAGCACACCTGGCGCAACTTGAGCAGCGCTTCAAGAATAATGATCTGGCTACGCGCCACGCCCTTGCGGGTGATCTCGTCGCGCACCTTCTTGTCCATGGCCAGGCGCATGGTTTCGTACACATCACGCTGGGCTTCGTTGAGATCGACCCAGTGGATGATCTCGGTCTTGGGCGGCAATTCCGTGGCCACCTGTTCCTTGGTACGGCGCAGCAGAAAGGGTTTGATCCGACCGTTGAGGTGCTGCAGTCGTACATCACTGGCGCGCTTTTCGATGGGCACGCGGTAATCGCGGTTGAAGCTTTTTACGTCGCCCAGCCAGCCCGGCAGCAGGAAGTGGAACAGCGACCACAGCTCACCCAAGTGGTTTTCCAGCGGTGTACCACTCAGGCACAGGCGCTGGCGCGCATTGAGCTCGCGCGCGGCCTGAGCGGCCTTGCTGTTGGGGTTCTTGATGTACTGGGCTTCGTCGAGGATCAGCACGTGCAAGGGCAGGGCGGCGAGTTGCTCGATGTCTTTGGGCAGCAGCGCATAAGTCGTCAGCAGCAGGTCGTAGTCCTGCAGGTTGGCGAAGTGCTTTTTGCGTGTCGCGCCATACAGCGCCACTACCTTGAGTTGCGGCGTAAAATGCGCGGCTTCGTCGAGCCAGTTCGGGATCAGGCTGGTAGGCATCACCACCATGCACGGCCGATCCAGGCGCCCGGCGATTTTTTCACTGAGAATATGCGCCAGCGTCTGTAGGGTTTTGCCCAGGCCCATGTCATCCGCAAGAATCCCGCCCACGTCGAGTTGGCGCAGCGACTGCATCCAGCTCAAGCCTTCCAGTTGATACGGGCGCAGTGTCGCGTTCAAGCCTTCGGGCGCCACACAGGTGAAGTCCTTGATGTCGCGCAGGCGCTGGGCGAAGTTGCGGATCTTCTCGCCGCCTTCCCATTGCAGCGGCAGGTCTTCCAGCGGGTTGAGACGAATCGCATCGGCCTTGGCCAGGCGCAAGGTGGTGGTGCCCGATTCCTGCAGGTAAAACTCGCCAAGGGTGGCCAGCACCGGTTTCAAGCGGCCGTAGGGCAGCGCCACTTGCAGCGGCCCGTGGCCGTTGGGCAGGCCGGGGATGTTCACCAGGATCAGCTCGTCATCGCGGCGCCGGGCGAGCTTTTCCGGGTTGAGGATCTCGGTGTGCGAGCGCATCAGGTTCAACAGAATCGGCAGCAGGCTCAGGCGCTCGCCGTTGACGATGATGCCCAGCTCCAGGTCAAACCAATCGCGTTCCGGGCCTTCATCGACGGTGGCGTACCAGTCATCGACGGCGCTCAAGTCGAAACCGAAATCCTCATCGATCTGCAACTCCCAGCCCTCGGCGCGCAAGGTCGGCGAGGCGTTGAGGGTGAAGTTCAGCCACGCACTGTCGTTGACCATTTCGAACAATTCGCCGGCGCTCTCCGGCAACGCCTTGCTCTGGCGCGTGGCGATCTTGAAGCCGAGCAGGCGCAGTTGCTCGCGGTACGGTTGCTCCAGCTCCGGATGGCGCTTGATGCGCAGGCTCTGAGTTTCCTGGCGCACCACGATGTCGGCATTTTTTTGCCCGCTGACATAGTTGCCCAGGTAGTTGAACGACAACGCCGCACGGTGCTGGATGTAACGCTGCATTTTTCCATTGCGCGGTTCAAACGCGCTGAACTCGACACTCGCCAGCCACAGGCGCGGCACCGGCCGCACATCCTCCATCACCACCTGCGGCAGCACCACGCGGTTATCCAGCACGGCCTGAAGTTTTTCCAGCAGCTCGGCATCTTGCGCAGCCGCCGGGTAAGCCAGGGTTTCCTGGACCTTGAGCAGCACCGCCGCGATATGTTTGCAGTTGGTGTGCACCGGGCACGTGCAGCGGCTGTCCACCAGAATCAGCATGCCCTTGGCTGATTCGCGCAGTGAGATGGTCTGCCGGTAAACGTTGCCGCCCGAGCCTTCGCAGCTGGCAACAATGGTGCTGTCGCCGGACTCGACGATGCGCACGCGGTTTTCCAGGGCGTAGCGGCGCCCGCGCTCAAGGCTTTGCTCTTTAAAGCGATTGGCCCACGACGGGGCCAGGGGTTTGGTCAGTGACGATGTCAGGGGCATGGCGCTGGATCAGTCCTGAGCGTCGGGCGGTGGTGCGCTGGGTGGTTTGGCGGTCAGCGAGGTGATCTTGATCAGCAGGGCCAAGTGGCCGCCGTCCAGGTAGTTGAGCTGGTTGTTCTTGGTGCGCACGCCTTGCTGGCTCAGGTGTTCGCTGGCGATGACGCTGCCGTTGGCGTCGAACTGGTTGATCCAGAAGTCTGCGTCGATATCGGTAAAGCGCCCCAGTTGCAGGTTCAGCGTGCCTTCGATGGGAAACTGGCCAAACTGCTCCTGGCCATCGCTGATGGCCAGCTTCACCGGCTGTTCGCCCAGGTTCTGGTCCCAGGCCCGGTGCAGCAGCACCGTGTAACCGGTGTCGGCACTGAGCTTGTCGACGATGTTGCCCAGCCGCGGCGGGCTGATTTTGTCCGCCGGCAGCCGTGGTGCCCCGGCGTCCCAATTTTCTGGCGCCGCGCGGCTATTGATCACCGGCTCGGCGTTCTGGCGCACCAGAATCATTTCCACCAGATGGGGGCTGTCGGCAAACGCCGAAGGAGCAACGACCACCAACAACAAGCTCAAAATGCGGAACAGGCGCATTGGGGCGTCCTTCAAGCAGATTTCGGGATGAGGCGCTCAAACAGCGCCTCTAATGTATTAAAGCGTTCTTCGGCACGTTCCATTGGCACCATGAACTTGAACAGCGTAGCCCCTTCGAACTTGTAGCGGTTGGGCTGGCCCTGAATCAGCTTGATCAGCACCAGTGGGTCCACCGGCGTTTGCGCTTCGAACTCGATACGCCCGCCTTGCGGCCCGGCGTCGACCTTCTTGATGCCCAATTGCTCGGCCTGCAATTTGAGCAGGGTCAGGCGCACCAGGTTTTTGGTCGGCTCCGGCAACAGGCCGAAGCGGTCGATCATCTCCACCTGCAGGTCCTTGAGACCTTCTTCGTCGGTGGCCGAGGCGATGCGCTTGTACAGAATCAGCCGCGCGTGCACATCCGGCAGGTAGTCTTCGGGAATCAATGCCGGCAAGCGCAGGTTGATTTCCGGGCCGCCACCCAAGGGTTGATCGAGGTTCGGTTGTTCGCCTTTGCGGATGGCTTTCACCGCGCGCTCGAGCATCTCCATATACAGGGTGAAGCCCACGGCCTGGATCTGCCCGCTCTGGCCGTCGCCGAGCAGTTCGCCGGCGCCACGGATTTCCAGGTCGTTGGTGGCCAGCACAAAACCGGCACCCAGGTCCTGGGTGTTGGCGATGGCTTCCAGGCGCTTCTCGGCGTCGGAGGTAATCTGCTGGCGCGGCGGCGTCAGCAAGTAGGCATAGGCCTGGTGGTGACTACGCCCGACGCGGCCGCGCAACTGGTGCAGCTGCGCCAGGCCGAACTTGTCTGCGCGTTCGATGATGATGGTGTTGGCGCTCGGCACGTCGATGCCGGTCTCGATGATGGTCGAGGCGATCAGCACGTTGAAGCGCTTGTGGTAGAAGTCGCTCATCACCTGTTCGAGTTCGCGCTCGCGCATCTGCCCGTGGCCGATGGCGATGCGGGCTTCCGGCACCAGTTCGGCGAGGTCGGCGGCGCATTTCTCGATGGTCTTGACGTCATTGTGCAGGTAGTACACCTGGCCACCGCGCAGCAGTTCACGCAACAGCGCTTCCTTGACCGTGCTTTTGTTCTGTTCCATCACGAAGGTGCGCACCGACAGGCGACGTGCCGGCGGCGTGGCGATGATCGACAGGTCACGCATGCCCGACACGGCCATGTTCAGCGTGCGCGGAATCGGCGTGGCGGTGAGGGTGAGGATGTCGACTTCGCTGCGCAGGTTCTTCAGCTGTTCTTTCTGACGCACACCGAAGCGATGCTCTTCGTCGATGATCACCAAACCGAGGTTTTTGATCTTTACATCGTCCGACAGCAGCTTGTGGGTGCCGATCACGATATCGATCTTGCCTTCGGCCAAGTCGGCGACGGCGGCATTCACTTCCTTGGCGGACTTGAAGCGGCTCATCACTTCCACGCTCACCGGCCAGTCGGCAAAGCGGTCGCGAAAGCTGTTGTAGTGTTGTTGGGCGAGCAGGGTGGTCGGCACCAGAATCGCCACCTGCTTGCCGCCATGCACGGCAATAAAGGCGGCGCGCATGGCCACTTCGGTTTTGCCGAAGCCCACGTCGCCGCACACCAGGCGGTCCATCGGCTTGGGTGCAAGCATGTCGGCGCGCACGGCTTCGATGGTGGTTTGCTGGTCCGGGGTTTCTTCAAACGCAAAGCCGGCGCTGAAGGTGGCGTAGTCGGCTTTCGGGTCGGCAAACGCGTAGCCTTCGCGGGCTGCGCGGCGTGCATAAATGTCGAGCAGTTCGGCGGCGACGTCGCGCACCTGTTCGGCGGCTTTGCGCTTGGCTTTCTGCCAGGTCTCGGAGCCCAGGCGGTGCAACGGCGCCAGTGCGTCGTCGCTGCCGGTGTAGCGCGCGATCAGGTGCAGGCTGGCCACCGGCACGTAAAGCTTGGCGCCCTCGGCGTATTCCATGGTGAGGAATTCGGCGGCCTGGTTATCGATCTCCAGGGTTTGCAGCCCGAGGTAGCGGCCTACGCCGTGGTCGATATGCACCACCGGCGCGCCTTCGCGCAGCTCGGTCAGGTTCTTGATCACTGCGTCGTTGTTGATGTCGGCGCGTTTTTCACGGCGGCGGCGCTGCATCACGCGCTGGCCGAACAGCGGGCTCTCGGCGATCAGCGCCAAGGCTGGGTCATCCAGCAACAAACCTTCATCCAGCGGCGCGATGGTGATCGCCAGGCGGTCTTTGCTCTTAACAAAGTCCGGCCAGCTGTCGACGGTCTTCGGGCGCAGCTTCAGGCGTTCCAACAGTTCCAGCAGCACTTCGCGACGGCCGGCGGATTCGGCGGTAAACAGCACGCGGCCGGGGAAGTCGCCGAGGAAGTTGGATAACGCTTCCAGCGGCTGCGTGGCTTTGGCCTGGATCGCCAGGTCCGGCAGCGTGCTCGCCGGGAAGCGCTCGCGGCCGCTGCCGGCGTCCACGTCCTGTTGGCTGGCGACGACGCGCGGCCAGTTTTTCAAGCGGGCGAAGCAGTCTTCCACCGGCAGAAACAGCTCGGCTGGCGGCAATAAAGGCCGTGATGGATCGACGCGGCGCTCTTCATAGCGATTGCGCACATCGTTCCAGAAGTTTTCCGCCGCCTGCTCGATCCCCGGCAGCGAGAACACCTGAGTGTCCTGAGGCAGGTAGTCGAACAGGGTGGAGGTTTCGTCAAAGAACAGCGGCAGGTAGTACTCGATACCGGCCGGTGTAATCCCGCTGCTCAGGTCCTGAAAGATCGGGCAGCGCCGGAAGTCCACGTCGAAACGTTCGCGAAAGCGGGCCTTGAAGCGTGTGACGGCGTCTTTTTGCAGCGGGAATTCCCGCGCCGGCAGCAGCTTGATCGACTCGACTTTATCAATCGAGCGCTGGTTCTCCGGGTCGAAGGTGCGCAGTGTCTCGATTTCGTCGTCGAACAGGTCGATGCGGTACGGCAGTTTGCTGCCCATCGGGAACAGGTCGATCAGCGCGCCGCGCACGGCGAACTCGCCGTGTTCGTACACCGTGTCGACGCAGCGGTAGCCGCTGGCTTCCAGGCGCGTGCGCATCTGTTCCACGTCGAGCTTCTGGCCGATATCCAGCACCAGGCTGCTGCCCAGCAGAAACTTGGTCGGCGCCAGGCGATGCAGGGCCGTGGTGATCGGCACCACCAGCACACCGTGGGCCAGTTCCGGCAAGCGGTAGAGGCTGGCGATGCGCTGGGAAATGATGTCCTGGTGCGGCGAGAACAGGTCGTAGGGCAGGGTTTCCCAGTCGGGAAAGTGCAGCACCGGCAAATCGGGGGCGAAGAAGCTCAGCTCCTGCTCCAGTCGCTCGGCGCTTTGGCTGTCGGCGGTGAGCAGCAGGGTAAAGCGCTTGGCTGCGCTGGCAGCCTCGGCGATGGCCAGGCTCAGGGCGGCACCGGGCAGGTTGCCCCAGTGCTGTTTACCTGCCGCGGCAGGGAGAATCGGTAGACGCAGAACGGGCACGGAAGGTTGAGCTCCAAGCGTTGCGACAAAGTCGGTAATTGTAACGGCCCGAGGTGCCGCCTGTCAGTTGCTGACTGAGCCTATTACGGTTTGCAGGAAATGTAGTGGCTAAGACAAACAATGGTGGGTTTTGACTCAATATGTAGTGCCAAAAAGCGCGGATGTTTCGGAGGGTTACGGACAAGTTGGCGGTGCGGCGCCATTGGTGGCCTTCTGGAACCCGCGTATTTACTGGGCTGTAGCGGGGTGGTGTTTTTTTGCAAGCGCTTTTTGTTGTGGTTGGCGCATTGCTCAACGGCCAGTCGGACGACATAATGTAGCCCCTTTTTTCTGCCCCTACATGTGGAAGGTTCCCGTGACTCAGAAGCCCGACCAGTGTCTTGGTGAATGGATCGACCGTGAAGCACTCGCTGAAGCGATGATTCCGCTTATCGGTCAGCTGTACCGCAATAACAATGTGGTGAGCTCGATCTATGGCCGCAGCCTGATCAACCAATCAGTCATCGCGATTCTCAAGGCGCATCGCTTTGCTCGCCATCGTTCCGCCGACGACAGCGAACTCTCCGTCCACGAAACATTCCCTCTGCTTAAAGCCATGAGCGAGCTCAAGCTCGGCGCGGCCTCGGTAGACCTGGGCAAGTTGGCTTACAAATTCCGCAAAGAAGGCGCTGGCCGTACCGCCGAGCAGTTCGTGCGTGAAGAAATGGCCGATGTGGTTGGCCAGCAAAACGCCGCTGCCCGCAAAGGCACCGACGTTGTGCTGTACGGCTTTGGCCGTATCGGCCGCCTGCTGGCGCGCATCCTGATCGAAAAAACCGGTGGCGGCGACGGCCTGCGCCTGCGCGCTATCGTTGTGCGCAAAGGCGCCGAGAACGACCTGACCAAACGCGCCAGCCTGCTGCGCCGCGACTCGGTACACGGTCCGTTCAACGGCACCATCGTCATCGACGAAGAAAACAACACCATCACCGCCAACGGTAACCTGATCCAGGTGATCTACGCGAAGAACCCGTCTGAGGTGGATTACACCCAGTACGGCATCAAGGACGCCCTGCTGGTAGACAACACCGGCGTATGGCGTGATGCCGAGGGCCTGGGCCAACACTTGGCCTGCCCGGGTATCGACCGCGTTGTGCTGACTGCGCCTGGCAAAGGCAAGCTGAAGAACATCGTTCACGGTATCAACCACGGCGAAATCACCGCTGACGACAAGATCGTGTCGGCCGCTTCCTGCACCACCAACGCCATCGTGCCGGTGCTGAAGGCTGTGAATGACAAGTTCGGCATCGTTAACGGTCACGTTGAAACCGTTCACTCGTACACCAACGACCAGAACCTGATCGACAACTTCCACAAAGGCGATCGCCGTGGCCGTAGCGCCGCGTTGAACATGGTTATTACCGAGACCGGTGCTGCCACCGCTGCTGCCAAGGCCCTGCCTGAGCTGGCCGGCAAGCTGACCGGTAACGCGATCCGCGTGCCGACGCCGAACGTGTCGATGGCCATTCTCAACCTGAACCTTGAGAAAGCTGCCACCCGTGAAGAAATGAACGAGTACCTGCGCTACATGGCGCTGCACTCGGACCTGCATAAGCAGATCGACTTCGTTAATTCGCAGGAAGTGGTGTCGACCGACTTCGTGGGCTCGCGCCACGCCGGTGTGGTGGATGCCGAGGCGACCATCACCCAGGACAACCGCGTTGTGCTGTACGTCTGGTACGACAACGAGTTCGGTTACAGCTGCCAAGTGGTTCGCGTGATGGAAGACATGGCTGGGGTTAACCCGCCTGCGTTCCCGCGTTAAGCATTAGCGGTCAATGAAAAAGCCCCGACTGGTTCGGGGCTTTTTTATGGCTGCTGTTTTTGTGGTGAATGTTCGGGCCTCATCGCGGGCAAGCCTGGCTCCCACAGTGTTGACGTGTGAATACAGTCAAAGGTGGGACCTGGCTTGCCTGCGATAGCGGTCTATCAGGCGCCGCCAACCACCGAAGCCTGCGCAGTGCGCAGTTCATGCCGATTGCCCTTGAACAGTATCAATGTAGCGATCAAGCCGAGTATCGCCGCACCACTGAGCCAGATCCCAGGCGCCGCCTTGTTGTCCAGCACATGGATCAAGTAGGTGCACGCCGCTGGCGTAAACCCACCAAAGGTCGCCGTCGCCAGGCTGTAGGCCAGGGAAAACCCGGTAGTGCGCACTTCCACCGGCATGATCTCGGTAAGCGCCACCACCATCGCCCCGTTGTACGAGCCATACAGGAACGACAGCCACAGCAGCACGATCAGCAGATGGCTGAAGCTCGGATTGGCCACCAGCCACGACAACGCCGGATACGCGGTAAGAATCGCCAGAATCGTCGCGCCCAGCAGCAGGGGTTTGCGTCCGATCTTGTCGGACACCGCGCCCATCACCGGCAGCCAGATGAAATTGGAGATGCCCACGCACACGGTCACCAGCAATGCGTCGAAGTCCGACAGGTGCAGCTCGGCCTTGCCAAAGGTCGGGGTGTAGGCGGTGATCAGGTAGAACGACACGGTGGTCATCACCACCAGCGCCATGCCGGCGATGACGATGCCGAAGTTCTGACCGATCGAGCGCACAATTTCCTGCAGGGTAGGGCGGTGCTTACGTGCCTGGAACTCAGGGGTTTCTTCCAGCGAGCGGCGAATCACGAAGATCACAGGCACGATCAGGCAGCCGATCAGGAACGGCACGCGCCAGCCCCAGTCACCCATCTCCTGCGGGCTGAGCCAGTGGTTCAGGCCCACGCCGAGCAACCCGGCGAACACCACCGCGGCTTGCTGGCTGGCGGATTGCCAACTGACGAAGAAGCCTTTGCGCCCGGGTGTGGCGATTTCTGCCAGGTACACCGACACACCGCCCAGCTCGACGCCGGCGGAGAAACCTTGCAGCAAGCGACCCAGCAGCACCAGCAACGGCGCCGCCACGCCCAGGGTGGCATAGCCAGGGACGCAAGCGATGAGGACGGTGCCGGCGGCCATCATGGCCAGGGTGATGACCAGGCCTTTCTTACGGCCGTGGCGGTCGATGTAGGCGCCGAGGAAGATCGCGCCCAAAGGCCGCATCAGGAAGCCGGCGCCGAAGGTCGCCAGGGACAGCATCAGCGAGGCGAAGGCGCTGTCGGTGGGAAAGAAGGTTTTGGCAATGGCCGTGGCGTAGAAGCCGTAGACCATGAAGTCGAACATCTCGAGGAAGTTGCCGCTGACAACGCGAAAAATCGCCCTGCCTTTGCCCGTTGTGGTGGACATGTCATGCACTCATTTTGGCTATCTTATTAGTGATCCCTGGTCATCACTCGTCCTTGCTGCGCTTTTGTAACCATATGTGTATTAGCCACTACCGGCAATAGAAAGCGATAGCAAGCTGACTAAATGCGCAGGTGTCTTGGCGGGTAAAAATCACTGTGTGAGCTGGCTTGCCTGCGATAGCGGTGTGTCAGTCAGCAAATGACGGGCTGATCCAACGCTATCGCAGGCAAGCCAGCTCCAACAGGATTTGTGTTGATCAGTTGAGGAGGGAGTTGCGCAAGCTGTCGGACAAGCCCTTCGGCGCCAGCTAAATGCCGAGATAGGCTTTTGCCAATTCCTCATCGCGGCTGCTGAACACCACCTTGTCGTTGATCTCCAGATTCAACCCACGCCCAGGCCGAACGTCGAGGGCATACCGATCGCCACTGCGGATATCGCGGAAGCTCGCGTGCAGCCGATCCAGTTCGGGCTTCAAGCGGGCGAGGGTGGCGCTGCTGTGCTGGCGCTCCAGGGTCGTGGTGGCCGCTTTGATCACGTCGTTACGGTCGATGTCGCGAAAGTAATACAGCGCCAGGCGCAGATTCTTTTGCTGATCCCAGGCGGCTTTCGCGCTGGTGTCGGCGGGGGCATACACCGCTGCCGCATACACATCCACCCAGAGATACACCAGCACTGCCTGGTTTTTCAGCACCATGTCATGAGATTGCGCAGCAAAACCGGCCTGCTTCAGGCGCTCCGCCTCACTGGCCTGCACTGCCACGCAGAAAATCAGCAATAAACAGAAAACGACATGCCGCATAATGGCTCTTCCTGCAAACGGTGCGTGTCAGCAGTCTAATTGCAATTTGCGGGTTCTGTAGTTAAGGCAAGACTGGCCTACGACGCGACCAAGGGTTAATGTTCGCGGCGTTGAGCCTTCTATAGACTGTGCCCCGGCTCACACACTTGAGCCAAATTGTCCTTCATGCCCGCTGGCCGCGGCATGATTTAGCCAGGCGTCCAACCGTACGCCTGGCCTGTTCTGAGGAGTACGCATGGCTGTCTACAACTACGACGTGGTGGTACTGGGTTCCGGCCCGGCTGGAGAAGGTGCGGCGATGAACGCCGCCAAAGCTGGGCGCAAGGTGGCGATGGTCGATAGCCGTCGCCAGGTCGGCGGTAACTGCACCCACTTGGGTACCATCCCGTCCAAGGCCTTGCGTCACTCGGTGCGCCAGATCATGCAGTTCAACACCAACCCGATGTTCCGGGCCATTGGTGAGCCGCGCTGGTTCTCGTTCCCGGACGTATTGAAAAGCGCCGAAAAAGTCATCTCCAAGCAAGTCGCGTCGCGCACCGGCTACTACGCCCGTAACCGCGTCGACCTGTTCTTCGGCACTGGCAGTTTTGCCGACGAGCAAACCGTCGAAGTGGTCTGCGCCAACGGCGTGGTCGAGAAGCTGGTGGCCAAGCACATCATCATCGCCACCGGTTCGCGCCCGTATCGCCCGGCCGATATCGATTTCCACCACCCGCGTATCTACGATAGCGACACCATCCTGAGCCTGGGCCACACCCCGCGCAAATTGATCATCTACGGCGCCGGCGTGATCGGCTGTGAATACGCCTCGATCTTCAGCGGCCTGGGTGTATTGGTGGAGCTGGTGGATAACCGCGACCAGTTGCTGAGCTTCCTCGACTCGGAAATTTCCCAGGCGTTGAGTTACCACTTCAGCAACAACAACATCACCGTGCGCCACAACGAAGAGTACGAGCGGGTCGAAGGCCTGGACAACGGTGTGATCCTGCACCTCAAGTCCGGCAAGAAGATCAAGGCCGACGCCTTGCTGTGGTGCAACGGCCGTACCGGCAACACCGACAAGCTGGGCATGGAAAACATCGGCGTGAAGGTCAACAGCCGTGGCCAGATCGAAGTCGACGAGAACTACCGCACCTGCGTGACCAATATCTATGGCGCAGGTGACGTGATCGGCTGGCCAAGCCTGGCCAGTGCCGCGCATGACCAGGGCCGTTCAGCCGCCGGCAGCATTGTCGACAACGGCAGCTGGCGCTATGTGAACGACGTGCCGACCGGTATCTACACGATTCCGGAGATCAGCTCGATCGGCAAGAACGAGCACGAACTGACCAAGGCCAAGGTGCCTTACGAAGTCGGCAAGGCGTTCTTCAAGAGCATGGCGCGTGCGCAGATCGCCGGTGAGCCGCAAGGCATGCTCAAGATCCTGTTCCACCGCGAGACCCTGGAAGTCCTCGGCGTGCATTGCTTCGGCTACCAGGCCTCGGAGATCGTGCACATCGGCCAGGCGATCATGAACCAGCCGGGTGAGCAAAATACCCTCAAGTATTTTGTAAACACCACGTTCAACTACCCGACCATGGCCGAAGCCTATCGGGTAGCAGCCTACGACGGCCTCAACCGGCTTTTTTGAGCGGCTCCGGCCGGTGGCCTGAGCCGGCCGGGGAGACCGATTTCAGTAATTCTCGAGGGTGGCAGTGGCCAAACCGGGAAAGTCTGTAATCAGGCTATCTACGCCGAAGTCAGCGAGCCTGCGCATCAGCGCCGGTTCGTTGACCGTCCACACGGACACGTGCAGACCCTGGCGCTGGGCTTTTTCCAGACGCTCGGGGGTGCACAGCGTCCAGTTCAATGCCAGGTATTCACAGCCGTAGTTTTGCGCGACCTTCAGCGGGTCGAGCCAGGCGTATTCGGCGACCAGGCCGCGTGACAGGTCCGGGGTGAGTTCAACCGCCGCTTTCAAGACTTCCCTCGAACTTGAGGTCACGGTGACCTTGTCCATCAGGCCATGACGCACAGCCATCTCGCGGATTGCCAGTACGGTCGTCGCGGCGCGGGTGCGCGAAGCGCTTTTGACTTCGAGCTGCCAGTGATCGAAGTCGCATTTTTCGAACAACTCTTCAAGGCGTGGGATCGGGCAGGGGCTGACCCAGCCCGGGCCGCCTTTGCGCGCGTCCATCTTCACAAGGTCGGCTGCCGAATACTCGACGACTTTTCCGCGCCGGTCGGTGGTGCGTTTGAGGGTCGGGTCGTGGATGACCATCAACTCGCCGTCCATGGACAGGTGCAAATCCAGTTCGCAGCGGCGTACGCCGTGCTTGAGGCACTCCTGAAAGCTGGTCAGGGTGTTTTCCGGTGCTTCGCCTTTGGCACCGCGGTGGCCATAAATCAGGGTCACAGTTGCTCCTTTGCGCCAGATAGCCCGGCGGGGTCATACGAAATTCAGGTGTCTTGGGCGTCGCTTTGTTCCCGCGCCAGGCGTCGTTCCTGGGCTTGTTTCTGCAGGATGTAGCGCGCCAGCAATTGGCGTTGGGCATCGGTCATCGATTCGAATTCCGTGCCCACGTCAAAGCCGTCGCCCTTGGCGTCGCAATGCGTCACGCGGGCACGCAGCAGCAAGCCGAGCGCCTGGGGCATCAATACCAGCTTGACCGCCAGGTGCGTGTCGGGCGCCAGCGGCGTTGGGTGCTGGAAGTCGATACCGCCTTCGGAAAGGATCACCGGCTGCGGCGCGCCCACCTCATCTAACAGGCCGCGCGCCATGATCTGGCTGAGCAGGTCCACGCGTTTGTTCTGGACTTTGAGGAAGGCGGCCAGGCTGCGATCTTTCTCGCTGATCTGGCGCAGCAGGTGCTGGGCTTCGAATTCGCTGAGGTGCAATTCGCTGAGCAGGTTGAACAGCGGCGAATCATCCAGCAACACTTCCTTGCTCGCCGCTTCGGGGGCAGAGAGGGTGCTGATTTGAAGTGCGATCATGTCGTCGATACGGTAGTATTCGCGGCGCTCTTCTTCATCTAATGTCGACATGGCGAACCCAAAGTAGCGGTAATGGTCTGAGTGTAAAGCTGCTTACCTGACCCCGCCACCGGGACGTCTTCTTTTCCTCCGAACAAGCCCCGACATGTTCAGACCTCTCTTCGTATTTATCGGCACGCGTTATACCCGTGCAAAGCGTCGCAATCATTTTGTGTCGTTCATTTCCCTGACCTCGATGATCGGGCTCGCCTTGGGCGTGGTCGTGATGATCGTGGTGCTGTCGGTGATGAACGGCTTCGATCATGAGATGCGCACCCGCGTGCTGGGCATGGTGCCCCACGCGACCATCGAGGGCGATTCGCCCATCAGCGACTGGCCGAGCCTTGCCGACAAGGTCAAGCAGAACCCCAAGGTGGTGGCCGTTGCGCCGTTTACCCAGATGCAGGGGTTGCTGACCAACGACGGCAAGGTGCAGAAAATCCTGCTCAATGGCATCGACCCGGCCCAGGAACGTAACGTGTCGATCATCGACAAGTTCATGTTGCAGGGCAAACTCGACGACCTGGCGCCCGGCAGCTTCGGCATCGTGATCGGCGATAAGGCGGCGGCCAAGCTCGGCGTGAACATCGGCGACAAGCTGACCTTCGTCGCCCCGGAAGTCACCGTGACCCCGGCCGGCATGTTCCCGCGCATGAAGCGCTTCACCGTGGTCGGCACCTTCCACGTCGGCGCCGGCGAGATCGATGGCTACCTCGGCCTGACCAACCTCACCGACCTGGCGCGCCTGCATCGCTGGAAGCCGGATCAGGTGCAGGGCCTGCGCCTCAAATTCAACGACCTGTTCGACGCCCCGCGCGGCGCCTGGGAAATCGCCCAGCACTTGGGTGAATCCCAGTATTACGCCCGCGACTGGACCCGCACCCACGGCAACCTCTACCAGGCCATCCGCATGGAAAAAGCCATGATCGGCCTGCTGTTGCTGCTGATCGTCGCCGTGGCCGCGTTCAACATCATTTCCACGCTGGTGATGGTGGTGAACGACAAGAAAGGCGACATCGCCATTCTGCGTACCCTGGGCGCCACGCCGGGGCAGATCATGGCGATCTTCATGGTGCAGGGCACCGTGATCGGCGTGGTCGGCACCTTGATCGGCACCGCGGTCGGCATCCTGGCCGCGCTGAACGTCAGCGCCGCCATCGCCGCGCTGGAAAAAGTCATCGGTCACAAGTTTCTCAACGCCGACGTCTACTTCATCGACTACTTGCCGTCCCAGGTTCAGGCCCAGGACGTGTTGATGGTAGGCGGCGCCGCGTTGGTATTGAGCTTCCTTGCCACCCTGTATCCAGCCTGGCGCGCGGCACGTACCCAGCCAGCACAGGCCTTACGTTATGAGTGAATCGGGCATGAGTGAAAAAGCAATCCTGAGCTGCCGCAACCTGGGCAAATCCTACGAGGAAGGTCCGGAATCGGTGGTGGTGTTGTCCAACCTGCAACTTGAGCTGCACCCGGGCGAACGCGTGGCGATCGTCGGCAGTTCCGGCTCCGGCAAAAGTACCTTGCTCAACCTGTTGGGCGGCCTGGATACGCCGTCCCAGGGCAGCGTGTGGCTGGCTGGCGAAGAGCTGTCGGCCCTGGGGGAGAAGGCGCGTGGCCAACTGCGTAATCGCTCGTTGGGTTTCGTGTACCAGTTCCACCACCTGCTGCCGGAGTTCACCGCGCTGGAAAACGTGTGCATGCCGCTGCTGATCGGCAAGACCGCGATCCCGGAAGCCCGCCAGCGCGCCAAGGCATTGCTGGAGCGCGTCGGCCTCGGTCATCGCCTGGAGCACAAGCCGGCCGAGTTGTCCGGTGGCGAGCGCCAGCGTGTGGCGATTGCCCGTGCCCTGGTCAACAACCCAGGCCTGGTGATGCTCGATGAGCCAACCGGCAACCTCGACTCCCACACCGCCCAGGGCATCAAGGATTTGATGCTCGAACTGAGCACCCAGATGCGCACCGCGTTCCTGGTGGTGACCCATGACATGAGCATGGCCCGCCAGATGGACCGCGTGCTGCACCTGCAGGAAGGTCACTTGGTCGCCATCTGACCCGTTTCAAGCCCGGCGCCTGGCGCTGGGCTTTTTCATTTTTTTAAACGGTGCCCGCGAATGTTCAGACCGTTATCGATTTTCATCGGCACGCGCTATACCCGCGCCAAGCGCCGCAACCGTTTTGTATCGTTTATCTCGATGACCTCGATGATCGGCCTCGCCCTGGGCGTGCTGGCGATGATCGTGGTGTTGTCGGTGATGAACGGCTTCCAGCGCGAAATGAGCTCACGCATCCTCGGCATGGTGCCCCACGCGACCATCGTCGGCGTGAACCCGATTGATGACTGGCAGCCGGTGGCCGCCGCCGCCATGCAGAACCCGCAAGTGACTGCCGCTGTACCATTCACGCAGATGGACGGGATGTTCTCCTACAAGGGCGCGATGCAGCCGATCGAGATCAGCGGCGTCGACCCGGCCCAGGAAGGCAAAGTCTCGATCGTGGCCCAGCACATCGTGCGCGGCAAACTGGACGACCTGAAGGCCGGCGAGTTCGGTGTGGTCATCGGCGACATCACTGCACGGCGCTTCCGCCTGAACGTGGGTGACAAGCTGACCCTGATCGTGCCCGAAATCAGCACGGCGCCGGGTGGCATCACCCCACGCATGCAGCGGCTCAACGTGGTCGGTATCTTCAAGGTCGGCGCCGAGCTGGATGGCTCCATGGCCCTGATCAACATGGCCGACGCCGCCGAAATCCAGCATTGGCAGCCGAACCAGGTGCAAAGCGTGCGCCTGGCGGTGAAAGACCTGTACGCGGCACCGAAGGTCTCGGCGGACATCGCCGCCAGCCTCGGCGCGGCCTACAAGCCGGATGACTGGACCCACACCCAGGGCAGCCTGTTCAGCGCGATGAAGATGGAAAAGACCATGATCGGCCTGTTGCTGCTGATGATCGTCGCCGTCGCCGCGTTCAACATCATCGCCACCTTGATCATGGTGGTGAACGACAAGGGCGCCGACATCGCGATCCTGCGCACCATTGGCGCCACGCCACGGCAGATCATGGCGATCTTCATGGTGCAGGGCACCGTGATCGGCATCGTCGGCACCTTGATCGGCGGCGTGCTGGGCGTGATTGCAGCGCTCAACGTGAGCGAACTGGTGGGTTGGCTGGAGCGCGTGACCGGGCAACATATCTTCAGTTCGGACGTGTATTTCGTCAGCAACCTGCCTTCGCAACTGCAGGGCGGCGACGTGCTGCTGATTTGCACGGCCGGGTTTGTGTTGAGCTTTTTGGCGACGATTTACCCGGCGTATCGGGCGGCGAAGATTGAGCCGGCGCATGCGCTCAGGTATTCGTAAGGGCTGAGACCGCTATCGCAGGCAAGCCAGCTCCCACATTTGAATGTATTCACACATCAAAAATGTGGGAGCGGGCTTGCCCGCGATAGGGCCAGAGCAGCTTGCATCAATCCCCCTTGGGCAACTCAATCACAAACCGCGTCCACCCAGCTTCAGACTCACAATAAATCCTCCCCCCATGCGCCCGCACAATCGACTGGGTAATCGCCAGCCCCAGCCCCGCATGCTCACTGCTGCCTTCACGGCGCGCCGGGTCCGCCCGATAAAACCGATCAAACAACCGCGGTAACAACGCCTCCGGAATACCTTCGCCCGTATTCTCCACGCTCAGCGTCACACCCCGCGCGGTTTCAGCCACCCGCACCCGCACCTCGCCACCGGCCGGGGTAAACCTGAGCGCGTTATCGAGCAAATTCGACAACGCCCGGCGCAACATGCCGCGATCACCCGCCGTATGCGCCGTGCCCTCGCGCACCAGGCTGACGTGCGCGTCCTCGGCCAGCAACGCGAAGAACTCGATCAACGCTTCCACTTCATCGTCCAGCACCAAGGCCTCGCGCTTGGGCATGAGCAAGCCGTGGTCGGCCTTGGCCAGGTACAACATGTCATTCACCAGCTGGGCCATCCACTGCAACTCTTCCAGGTTGCTGTGCAGCGCCTCGCGGTAGTCCTCCAGCGGGCGCGGCTGGGTGAGGATCACTTGAGTGTGGGTGAGCAGGTTGGAGAGGGGCGTGCGCAGTTCGTGGGCGATATCGGCGGAGAAGGCCGAGAGGCGCTGGAAGGCGTCGTCCAGGCGCCCGAGCATGGCGTTGAAGGCCTGGGCCAGTTCGGCCAACTCCATCGGCATGTGCTGTTGTGGCAGGCGTTGGGTCAGGGAGTGCGCCGACACGCTGGCGGCCACTTCGCCCATGCGCCTTAGCGGCCGCAACCCGCTGCGCGCAGCCCAGGCGCCGAGCAGCGCGGTGGCCAGGGCCGAGAGGCCGACGGTCAGCCAGATCAGGTGCTGCATGCGTTGCAGGAAGTGCTGGTGATGGGTGATGTCGAGCATCAGCGTCAATTGCGGCGAGCCGGGTTGGCCGGCGATCAGCGGCGCGTTGTACACGCGATACTCAGTCCCGGCATTTTGCAGGCTGTGCAAGCCCGGCGCTTCAGGCAGGCTGATGCCGGGCGCGCCGTCAAACCAGCGCTGGCCTTGGGCGGTAACGCGCAGCGCCAGTTCGGGTTGGCGATTGAGCTCGGCGCGCAGTTGCGCCTCGCGTTGCGCAAATAATTGTGGCGAGTCGACCCCCTGCAAAGTGCTGCGCAGCGCCACCAGCTGGCTGTCGAGTTGTTGCTGGTCCAGCTCGATAAAGTGCGCCTCGCTGGCGTGGTTGAACAGCACCCCGGCGAGCAACGAAACCACGGCGGTGCACGCCGCAAACAGCAGCGCCAGACGGCTGGCCAGGGACAGGCGCTTGATCAATTGCACCGCTCCTCCAGCACATACCCCATACCGCGCACGGTGTGGATCAGCTTGTTGGGGAAGTGGTCGTCGACTTTCAGGCGCAAACGGCGGATCGCCACTTCGATGATGTTGGTGTCGCTGTCGAAGTTCATGTCCCACACCTGCGAGGCGATCAACGACTTGGGCAGTACTTCGCCCTGGCGGCGCAGCAGCAGTTCCAGCAGGGAAAACTCCTTGGCGGTGAGGTCGATGCGCTGGCCGTCGCGTTCGACGCGGCGGCGGATCAGGTCCAGGCGCAGGTCGGCCAGTTGCAGCGCGGTTTCCTGTGGCGTGCTGCTGCCACGGCGTAACAGGCTGCGCACGCGGGCCAGCAGTTCGGAAAAGGCAAAAGGCTTGACCAGGTAATCGTCGGCGCCCAGTTCCAGGCCGTGCACGCGGTCTTCCACGGCATCGCGGGCGGTGAGGAACAGCACCGGAATGTCCAGGCCGGCGCTGCGTACCGCTTGCAGGATTTGCCAGCCGTCGCGGCCCGGCAGCATCACGTCGAGGATCAGCAAGTCGTAATCACCGGTCAGTGCCAAGTGTTGCCCGGTGGTGCCGTCGGCCACCAGCTCGGTGGTAAAGCCCGCCTCGCTCAGGCCCTGGCGCAGGTAATGGCCGGTTTTCGGTTGGTCTTCGACGATCAGCAGTTTCATGGGCGACTCTTGGCAGCGGTGAGCAACGGGCTTTATACCGTGGGTGCCAGGGCAGGGGCGCAACCTGACAAAGTTGTAATCTAGCAGTCAGCTGGCTGGCAGCGGCGCCATCTTAGAGTGCTGACAGAGCTGTTCACACACTTTTGGAGAATCGAGATGGCGCTGCGTACACCTCTGATATTGGCGGGTTGCCTGTTGGCATTGAGTTTTGATGCGCTGGCGGACGCGGCCCACACCTTCGCGTTCGGCCAGCCGGCAGCCGCCGATAAAGCCACGCGCACGGTGGAAGTGGTGCTGCAGGACATTTCCTTTTCGCCCAAGGCGTTGGACGTAAAAGCCGGTGAGACCGTGCGCTTTGTGCTGGTGAACAAAGGCCAATTGCTTCACGAATTCAACCTGGGCGACGCGGCGATGCACGCCGAACACCAGAAAGAAATGCTCAAGATGCAAGCCAGCGGCATGCTTACCGCCACCGGCATGGGCAAGATGGACCACAGCGCGATGGGGCACGGCGATATGGCGGGCATGCGGCATGACGATCCCAACAGCGTGCTGGTCGAGCCGGGCAAGACCGCTGAGCTGACCTGGACCTTCACCAAGACCACGGGCCTGGAGTTTGCCTGCAATATTCCGGGGCATTATCAGGCGGGCATGGTCGGCACGCTGACCGTTGAGTGAGGCGATTCTTAAGGGCGGGAGCAAAGGCTGGTAGACTGGCGCGGTTTATTTAGCCAGGTTTCCGCCATGCATCCCGCAGCCGAACATTCGCCGCTGGGCAAGTCCAGTGAATACATCTCCACTTACACCCCATCGTTGCTGTTCCCGATCCCTCGCGCCGCCAAATGGGCCGAGCTGGGCCTGAGCGCCGACACCCTGCCTTACAAGGGTGTGGATTTCTGGAACTGCTTCGAGCTGTCCTGGCTGCTGCCGTCGGGCAAGCCGGTGGTGGCCATCGGTGAGTTCAGCATCCCGGCCGACTCGCCGAACATCATCGAGTCCAAGTCTTTCAAGCTGTACCTCAATTCGCTGAACCAGACCGCGTTTGCCGACACGGCAAGCCTGGAAGCGACACTGCGCACCGACCTCAGCGCTGCCGCTGGCAAGCCGGTCAGCGTGCGCATCCGCAGCCTGGCCGAGGTTGAGGCCGAAGGCGTGCAAGCCCTGCCGGGCGCGTGCATTGACGACCTCGATATCAGCGTCAGCAACTACGAACACCCGCGCCCGGAACTGCTGCGTTGCGATGACTCGCGCATCGTCGAGGAGAGCGTGCACAGCCACTTGCTCAAATCCAACTGCCCGGTTACCAGCCAGCCCGATTGGGGCAGTGTGGTGGTCGAGTACCGTGGCCACGCGCTGGATCACGCCAGCCTGCTGGAATATATCGTCAGCTTTCGCCAGCACTCGGACTTCCATGAGCAATGTGTGGAGCGGATCTTTCTCGACCTGCAGCGCTTGCTCAAGCCGCAGAAGCTGACCGTGTATGCGCGCTATGTGCGCCGCGGCGGGTTGGATATCAACCCGTATCGCAGCACTGAGGCCATGCAGTTCCAGAACCTGCGCCTGGCCCGCCAGTAGCCTTCACGCAAAACAACTGTGGGAGCGGGCGTGCCTGCGATAGCGGTCTTTCAGTCATACATCTGGCGACTGATACACCGTCATCGCAGGCAAGCCAGCTCCCACATTTTGGTCTGTGTTCGGCTTGGGCTCGGGTTAGATCCCGATATTGCCCAAGGTCACCACAATATTGCGCAAGGTCCCGGCAATGCCCGGGTGGTCCAGCTCGAAGCGTTCCACCGCCAGGTTCACGCCATCGGCAATGCTGGGGTCCTGAATCGCGCCTTCCAAAGGCTCTTGAACTTCAAGTTCGGCAATCAATGCTTCGAGTTCGTCGCGTTTCTCCGCCGACATCAGCGGGTCGCTATTCAATTGCTCGCGCAATTCTCTGACTTGGTCTTTCAGCTGTTCGCGGGCAGGCATGGCGTTCTTCCTTTTATCGATAGGCACTGGCATAGACCGCGGCATGCCGGGAAAGGTCTACGGGCTGACCAGTAGATTAATCCACCGGCGCCGACCGTGCATGATCTCGATCAGGGCTTCTCGCCTTTGAGCTGGCGCAGGCTGATGTCCGCCAGGCAGGTGCCGAGCTCGCCGAGGTGATCGATCACCGAATGCACGCCCAGCCCATACAGCGCCACCGTGGCCTTGCCGCGCTTGTGCTCGCGTTGCTGCTCGGTCAGCGCCTGCCATTGTTCGGGCGCCAGGCCGCACAGTGAGCCGCAGGACGCCAGGCCGATGGTCCACAACCCGGCATTCAGGCCCGATTGCAGCAGGCGCGGTTCGCCGCTGACCAGCACGCAGCCTTCAAGGCGTTCGATGTTCAATTCCATCAAGGCCTGCCAGCACGCATGCGGCGCCGGCCAGCGAATCGAGGAGGGCGATGCTGCTTTGAGCCAATCAGGCAGCACGGCGGCCAGAGGGGGGGTGACCGCGGCAGGCAGTTCATCCAGCCAGGCGCAGGGCACGCCCTGGTCTTTGAGGCTGCGCAGAATCTTCAGCGCGCCAGGTGTGGCGTGAGAATCGGGGCAAGGGCTATCGGTGCGCGCCTGGGAACCAAAATCCACCAGGCAGCCACTAAGGCCAAACAGTACGGCAGTCAAGGCGGGTGCGCTGGCGACGGCAATCTCGGCGTGAGGCATTTTCGACATCCCTGAAATAGCTGTGACGCTATCGGGGCTGGATGACAAGCGCGTGACATCGGCCGTAATTGTAGGAAATTTGTGCATTTCCTATGAGAGCGATCCTACTGGATGCCTTATTCGACACTTCCGTCATATACTGACGGCCTTATTCAGGGCATAGCGCCCATGACAGACCATTCAAGGAGCAAAAGCTATGCGCTGGAGCCACTATTTCGCTCAGCTATCTGTGTGTGCCACTGTTCTTTTGGCCCCTTTCGCCGCTAACGCAGCGTCGGAAGACGATCCATGGGAAGCCGTTAACCGTCCGATCTTCACCTTCAACGACACCGTTGACACTTACGCGCTCAAGCCATTGGCCCAGGGCTATCAGTTTGTCACCCCGCAATTCGTCCAGACCGGCATCCATAACTTTTTCCGCAACATCGGTGATGTCGGCAACTTTGCCAACGACGTTTTCCAGCTCAAGCCACACGCGGCCGGTGTCGACACTGCCCGTTTGCTGATGAACACCACCTTTGGCGTGTTGGGCTTTATTGATGTCGGCACCAAAATGGGGCTGCAACGCAACGATGAAGACTTCGGCCAGACCCTCGGTTACTGGGGCGTCGGCAGCGGTCCTTACGTGATGCTGCCGCTGCTCGGCCCAAGCACCTTGCGTGATGCGCCGTCCAAATACGTCGACAGCTACACCCAACCGTATCGCTACATGAACGACATCGGCTGGCGCAACAGCACCTTCGGCCTGAACATCGTCGATACCCGTGCCAGCCTGCTCGACAGCGAGAAGCTGATCACCGGTGACAAGTACACCTTCATCCGTAACGCTTACCTGCAAAACCGCGAGTTCAAGGTCAAAGACGGCAAGGTCGTCGACGATTTTTAAGCCGTGACGTTTTGAAATGAAAAAGGCGACCCGAGTGGTCGCCTTTTTTGTGCGCAGCTTTTAGTGCATTTTCAGGATCTTGAGGCCCAGGTGCTGACGCTCGCCCTCGTTTTTGGCCCACACCACTTCGGTATCTGCCTCCAGGCCCGCAAGGGCGGCGTGCTCTGAGTCAATGCGCACGGTCAGCCGGTCGCCTACCTGAAACTGGCGGGGTGCCTCAACCTGCATGCCGGAGCTGGAAAGGTCCACGCAGACCCCGGCAATCTCCTGCCCAGCGTGGATCAGCGACACATCGGCATCTACTCGCATGCGGATGAAATCGCGTTTTTCGGCGTAGTCGCGCTCGTGTTCGCTCACGGGTTCCATCCTTACTTTGTGTTGTGGTCGTGGGTGTTCTTATAACTCCCGGTGATTTGCGGTGTAAAGACGCCCGGCGACCATCGGCATGAGCTTGAAACCCCTGACGGATGGGAGTACCGTCTGCGCCTTAGAAGGGCACCTCTGCTTTACCGTTGTGCATGGGCAAATTCCCAATGCTTTGTAGGACAGAGTGGCTAGAAAGCGAATCCAGTACGTGAGCCCGGCCATTGCCGAGCCACCTACGCCAACCTAATTCTGGCGCCGTTTGCCCACATGCAAAAAACCAGTGCCACGCTGCTGATAATCGATGACGACGAAGTAGTGCGCGCGAGCCTCGCGGCCTATTTGGAAGACAGTGGCTTCAGCGTCCTGCAGGCCAGCAATGGCCAACAGGGTCTCCAGGTATTCGAGCGCGACAAGCCCGACCTTGTGATCTGCGACCTGCGCATGCCCCAGATGGGCGGCCTCGAGCTGATTCGCCAGGTGACTGAGCTCGCCCCGCAGACGCCGGTGATTGTCGTGTCCGGTGCCGGCGTGATGAACGATGCCGTCGAGGCCCTGCGCCTGGGCGCCGCCGATTACCTGATCAAGCCCCTGGAAGACCTGGCCGTGCTGGAGCACTCGGTGCGCCGCGCACTCGACCGTGCCCGCCTGCTGCTGGAAAACCAGCGCTACCGCGAAAAGCTCGAAACCGCCAACCGCGAACTCGAAGCCAGCCTCAACCTGCTTCAGGAAGACCAGAACGCCGGTCGCCAGGTGCAGATGAACATGCTGCCGGTGAGCCCCTGGACCATTGATGAGTTCAAGTTCGCGCACCAGATCATCCCGTCGTTGTACCTGTCGGGTGATTTTGTCGATTATTTCCGTGTGGATGAGCGGCGCGTGGCGTTCTACCTGGCCGACGTTTCCGGCCACGGTGCATCCTCAGCTTTTGTGACCGTGTTGTTGAAGTTCATGACCACACGGCTGTTGTTCGAATCCAAGCGCAATGGCACCTTGCCGGAGTTCACCCCCTCCGAGGTGCTGGGCCACATCAACCGAGGCCTGATCAGCTGCAAGCTGGGCAAGCACGTGACGATGGTCGGCGGCGTTATAGATGAAGAAACCGGTCTTTTGACCTACAGCATCGGCGGTCACCTGCCGATGCCGGTTTTATACACTCCAGACAGTGTGCGTTACCTGGAAGGCCGTGGTCTGCCGGTGGGCTTGTTCAATGAAGCCACCTACGAAGACCACATCCTGGAACTGCCGCCGACCTTCAGCCTGACGCTGATGTCCGACGGCATCCTGGACCTGCTTCCAGAGCCTACACTCAAAGAGAAAGAAGCCGCCTTGCCTGAAAAGGTCAGGTCGGCGGGCGGCAGCCTGGATGGCCTGCGGCAGGTTTTTGGATTGGCCACGCTAGGGGAGATGCCGGATGATATCGCCCTATTGGTGTTGAGCAGGAATCTTTGATGAGTACCGGAAGAATCCAATTCGCCGAGCAAGACGGGACCTTCGTCCTGAAGTTTGTCGGTGAAGTGCGCCTGACCTTGTGTTCGGCGCTGGATGCAACGATTGAGCGGATTTTCACTGCCCTGAATTTCTCGGCGATCGTGATCGATCTGACCGAAACCCGCAGCATCGACAGCACCACCCTGGGCCTGCTGGCCAAGTTGTCCATTCTGTCTCGGCAGAAGGTCGGCCTGTTGCCGACTGTGGTCACCACCCACGAAGACATCACCCGGCTGCTGCAGTCCATGGGTTTTGACCAGGTGTTCAACATCGTTGACCGCCCGATCCCGTGCCCGGAATGCCTGACCGACCTGCCGTCGCAAGACCAGTCCGAAGAAGTGGTACGGGTCAAGGTGCTCGAAGCGCACAAGATCCTGATGGGCCTGAACGAGTCCAACCGCGAAGCCTTCCACGACCTCGTGAACGCCCTGGAGCGCCACTAGCCTCCAGTCGACACCGGTCAAATGTGGGAGCGGGCTTGCCCGCGATAGCGGTGTATCAGCCACCTATTCATTACTGACCCACCGCTATCGCAGGCAAGCCAGCTCCCACAGTTTGAATGGAGTTTGGTTTGAGAACTGCGAGCCACAAAAAAGGGCGGCACCCGCGAGGGTGCCGCCCTTTTTGCTACTGCCGCTTTTACAGCTTGGCAGTCAACAACGCTTCAAGCTTCTCCTGATCCCGAGCAAACTGACGAATCCCCTCCGCCAGCTTCTCAGTCGCCATCGCGTCCTCGTTGGACTCCCAACGGAACTGCGCTTCAGTCAAATGCACGCGCGCTTCACCGGCATGGCCTGGCGCCAACTTGCGCTCCAGCTTGCCTTCATCGGCCGCCAGCTTCTCCAGCAGGTCCGGGCTGATGGTCAGGCGATCACAGCCGGCCAGCTCTTCAATCTGGCTCAGGTTACGGAAGCTCGCACCCATCACCACGGTCTTGTAGCCGTTGGCCTTGTAGTAGTTGTAGATGCGCGTCACCGACTGCACGCCCGGATCATCGGAACCGGTGTAGTCGTTGCCGTTGGCCTTCTTGTACCAGTCGTAGATACGGCCCACGAACGGCGAAATCAGGAACACCCCAGCCTCGGCACAGGCCACGGCCTGGGCAAACGAGAACAGCAGCGTCAGGTTGGTTTGAATGCCTTCTTTTTCCAGCTTCTCCGCCGCGCGGATGCCTTCCCAGGTGGAGGCGATCTTGATCAGCACACGGTCACGGCTGACGCCGGCCTTGTCGTACAGGTCGATCAGACGGTGCGCACGCTTGAGAATGGCGGCTTCGTCGAACGACAGGCGCGCATCCACCTCAGTGGAAATACGGCCCGGTACGACTTTCAGAATCTCTTGACCTACCGCCACCGCAAAACGGTCGCTGGCCAGGCCCACGTCGCCGTTGCAGTCCTTCACGCACTCATCCAGCAGCTTGGCATAGCCGGCGATCGACGCGGCCTTGAGCAGTAGGGAAGGGTTAGTAGTGGCGTCTTGCGGCTTGAGCTTGGCGAGGGTGGAAAAGTCGCCGGTATCGGCTACAACGGTGGTGAATTGCTTGAGTTGTTCCAGCTTGGAAGTCATGGGCGTGCTCTGTCCTGTGGGTCTGATGACATTACCCGAGCGCCGGCAGGCGCTCAAGGGCGCAAATGCGTTCGATCGTTTGCGAGGGCAACAACCTGAAAACAGCCGTTTGAATCACCGGCCGTACTGCTAACTAGGAGACCAAAACCGCCGACAGGTTCAACCCAACTGCCCGATGACCACCCCGGTTCTATGAGAGCTTGCCTCCTGTGGCGAGCAGGCTTGCCCTGCGTTGGGTCGCGCAGCGGCCCTAAAACCTAAGAACGCGTTCTAACAGAAAAATCGCATCAGCCTTACTGGGGCCGCTCCGCAGCCCAACGCAGGGCAAGCCTGCTCGCCACAACAGCCCAGCCACCAAACATCCCCCTGAAACACATCACCCAAAACTGTGGGAGCGGGCTTGCTCGCGAAAGCGGCCTATCAGCCAGCAACTAAACCCACTGACACCCAACCCCTCACCGCCCCTCCAACAACTCCCCAGCCTGATCCAACAACGCCAACGGATCACTCGCCTTATGAATATCCACCGACAACATCTGCCGAAATTTCCGAGCCCCCGGAAACCCAGTCCCCAACCCCAACACATGCCGAGTGATGTGATGCATCACCCCACCACTGGCCAAATGCTCCGCAATATAAGGCCGCAACTGCGCCAACGCCTGCGCCCGACTAATCACCGGCGCCTCACTGCCAAACAACCGCTGATCCACCTCCGCCAGCACATACGGATTGTGATAAGCCTCCCGCCCCAACATCACCCCATCAAACACCTGCAAATGCGCCTGGCACTGCTCCAGCGTCTTGATGCCGCCGTTGAGATTAATCTCCAACTCCGGGAAATCCTGCTTCAACTGCGCTGCCACGTCATAGCGCAACGGCGGAATGTCGCGATTCTCCTTCGGCGATAACCCCTCCAGAATCGCAATCCGCGCATGCACCGTAAAACTGGTACATCCCGCATCCCTCACCGTCCCAACGAAATCACACAGCTGGGCATAACTGTCGCGCCCATTGATCCCTATCCGATGCTTCACCGTCACCGGAATCGACACCGCATCACGCATCGCCTTCACGCAATCCGCCACCAGGGCAGGGTGCGCCATCAAGATCGCGCCGATCATATTGTTCTGCACCCGATCACTCGGGCAGCCGACGTTCAAGTTCACTTCATCGTAACCGGCAGCCTCAGCCATACGCGCGCAGGCGGCCAGGTCCGCGGGGACGCTGCCGCCCAGCTGCAGTGCAAGCGGATGCTCGGCTTCGTTGTGACGCAGGAAGCGGTCGTGGTCGCCGTGCAGGATCGCGCCGGTGGTGACCATCTCGGTGTAGAGCAGGGCGTGCTTGGAGAGCAGGCGCAGGAAGTACCGGCAGTGGCGGTCGGTCCAATCCATCATCGGGGCGACGGAGAAGCGGCGGGAGAGGGGAGCGGTTTGTAGGGGCATGGGGGGTCTGAGTCAGCGGGGTGAATGGGGCGCAGTTTATCAGGGATGGGTCTTGGGTGTGGGGGAGGCGTGTCTTGCGTCACGCCGTTTGGAAAAAGCCGAGGGTCTCAAGATGCTCACTGCGTCGGGTATTGTGGTCTGACCCCGATATCCCTCTTTGTCCGCTGTAGGGAAAGTAGAGCGTAATCGCATAGATACTGATTGTTTGATGCGTGGGCCGTCCTGAATGAGCATCATCGGGGCGACGGAGAAGCGGCGGGAGAGGGGAGCGGTTTGTAGGGGTATTGGGGTGTCTGAGTCAGCGAGGCGAATGGGGCGCAGTTTATCAGGGATGTGTCTAGGGTGTGGGAGGGGCTTGTGCGCTTCTCACCACCTCGCGTTGCACATTGCGTCGTGTGGAATGTGTCGGGATCGGAGGGAGGCCAGTACGTTAGATATCGTGGTCTGACCCCGATATCCCCCGTTTGTCAGTCTGGATATGCATAAATGCATTTTTTGTTGCGGTGTTTGCTGTGTATGCATACAGTATGTGTGCGGCATGATGAAGA
Organism: Pseudomonas sp. 14P_5.3_Bac1; assembly: GCF_025466135.1. NCBI lineage: Bacteria > Pseudomonadati > Pseudomonadota > Gammaproteobacteria > Pseudomonadales > Pseudomonadaceae > Pseudomonas > Pseudomonas sp. 14P_5.3_Bac1. Next base: position 93,545 of record NZ_JANLOF010000010.1, read on the forward strand.
GTGCAGCAGACGGGGATTTTTGTTCGTTGAGCTTCTCAGAAACAGAGAGCTTCAGAGCCGAAGCCGTTCGTCAGAGGGTAGTAAGGTGATGGGGTAATCAGCCGTTCACTTTACTGAAATATGAGAGCTATCGTACTTAATATAGCGAAAAGGAAATTCACTATGCCTATGATTGGCGACACGCTTTATCTTCCAGAAATTGAAATCAACGCTATTAATAAATATGAGCCACAGACATTCGGAGGCGGAGGTGGTGACAGTGATTTCTCACATAGTCACACTGGACAGCTAATTAACGTTGCAACGCGTACTTATATACTTAGCACATACCCCCCCATTATTTCCCAAAATGTTAAGGATCAAGAGGCGAGCTTTGCAACGAATCTTCAGTCGATGCCCGAATCTATTGCAAAAAGCATTACTGCAATAGAACAAAATGAAGGCAGTCCCGCGAGCGAAGTCGAGAAAATCGAACAGCATATTCGTTCGGTAGATACGCTAATCACTCAAAAATCTCAGGCTGCTGCTGCTCAAAAGGCGATTGCTGATAAGTACTACTATGGAGACTTCTTTCGTTTCCCGACTATGCAATTTATTAAAGATGCAATCAGCGGGAGCAAGACAAACTACCCTCCAGATAAAAATTATAAAGAATGGTACACTTCACTTGAGGCTGCGTATGCTGCAAAATATATCAATCGGGAGATCGATTATTTAAATGTCCTGAAGCAGAATCTTCAAGCACAGGCTAACCAAGCACGTGCAGACGCTGAGGCCAAACGTATTGCCGATGAGGCGGCAGCAGCTGAGGCTGCTAGGGTAGCTGCTGAAGCCGCAGCACTTAAAGCAGCTCACACGTTCAGGCTTCCCGCAGCCGGTGCTATGCAGCTGAGTACGGCTGCAGGCTCTATTGCCGTCACGGCAGGTTCAGGCGTTACGTTGGAGGCGGCGATTCAAGCGGCTAAGGTAGCGCTGAGTACAGTTGTGAGTGCGGCCACGGCAGTCGGTATTGGAGCTTTGACGTATTCAGAGTCCCTTGGCAACGGGGAGCTGCCCGCGACAATGCTGGATCTGCCCGCTAAGGAACTGGCGCCTAGCCTGCCTGATAATCTTCTCGAGGTAGCGGCGGCTGGTGGGACGGTTGATGTGCGATATCGGCTTTATGGTGATCAATCGAAGTATTCGGTAGTGGCCACCCAGGTCACTGGTGGACTAGCCCCCACTGTTCCGGTAAGGGCATTGGTGCTTGATCCTGTGGCCAACGCCTATACGTTTACTACAACCGATACACCGCCGATTACCCTGGCATTCCCTATTGCAGTACCAGGAAATAGCTCAACGGCAACTCCGGCACAGCCCGTGGAGACTCCGGTATACACAGGCATCACTCTGACCCCAATTGACGTCAAAGCTGAGCCGTTTCCGATTGCCAGCCAATTGAGCATCCGAGACGCTATTTACGTTTACCCCGCGGATTCGGGTTTGCCGCCGATTTATGCGGTATTTAGTAGTCCGTACGAAGGTGCTACCACTAAAGGTGTACACAGCGGACGGATGTACAATCCTGATAAAGCCGGAGGTCCAACCCAAGATCTTGATTGGGCAACGGCAACGGTGACTCAGGAAGGTATTGATCTGGTTAAATTGCATACGTCACGATTCGTACCTTCTGATGCTAATCAGATTATGATTGAACGGCTAGAAAAGATACTAAGTGGTCAGATCCCTGTTACGGATGTTGATAAACGATTTTACACCCATGAAATGCGAGAGTTAGAACGTTACAGGGCGCTCGGGGTAGCTGATGGAGTAGAAGGAAATGTTTGGAATAATGCTCATGCTGCAACCTTAGAAGACTATAAGCTGAGGGATGCTGACGATTTATTCTATACGCCTGAAGCCATTGCTGCAGAAATTAAACAAGTATATGGAGAGTAAAATGGGTAACATTAATGACGTGGTAGTCGCTGAAGCACCAAGGGATGTAGTTCTTTTTATTGTAAGAAACAAACCAATTTCGTATCCAATGCTGGATCGACTCTACAGCAGGAATGGGTGGGCCAATATTTCAAATAACTTAGAGCTTTTGAAGCTTATTGAAAATATGGAGCTCGAAGGGGTGGTTGAACATGTTGATGGAGGAATAAGAAAAGGCCCAAACTGGAATGCGCCAGCATTCATGGTTGAGAATAAGTACACGTTGAGTGATATTTAGGTCTGCAAAAAAACCCAGCTCAAGCTGGGTTTTTTTTGCTTGGACTTTGAAAAGTTATTCCTCTCCGTATTCTGGATACTCTTGATGCTGGTGCTTTTAGGTATACCCAATTGGGTCATGGATACCCACACAGCGTCAGATGTTGACGTTTGAAGGGGATGTTGGGATTGGAGCGACAGGCATTGGCGATAAGCACCGTGCCTTAAGGATGTGGTTTTGTCGGCCAGGCGAGGGCTATTTCAGGAGGGGAGTGGTACGAAAGTGGTACGGGGTTTTTATCGTGCGCTACAGGGCACGTATTACAATGTCTGTAGAATTAGCAGTTCCAATCCATCATCGAGACGACTAACACAGCATGGATTGTTCTGGGCAACGGGCTAAAATCCAAGGGGAAATTTCCCACACTTTTCTCAGCTTGCCCCTCAGACCACCCCTAGCTAACCTCCCCAAACCGCTGCAAACCCAGCGGCCGGATGTGGAAGTCCGTACCAAGCTAAGACGCAATCGTCACAAACACCTACCGGCGTTTTTTTACGCCTGTATCATGTGTTGCGGCGGCTGTGCGCGGGGCACTTCGGTGCGCCGGGTCCTTAGCCCTGGTCTTCCACACCTGCGTACGGCTGCCACCCTCATGTGGAAGTGAGATTGGCAGTTCCTGAACAGTTAAGGAGCTTCGCCATGCACAAGGTCACACCTAATCCGCCTCATGCCTCAAACGCTGAACCCATTGATGCCAAGCTTCAAGCTGCGGCTCAACGCGCAATCAATCATTACCTGCCGCCATCTGACGACAACGCCACCCCTGCCGACCATCCAACCACCAACCTATTCCACGTCAGCCCCAACATCGACACCGAAACCCTCCTAGCCAACGCATCCGAAAACCTCGACTCCGCCAACCAAATGGCCGCCACCCTGGCCTTCGACCTCGAAGACCCGCACCGCGCCATCATCCTCGGCATCCAACAACTAATCGACCTAAGCGCTTTACTCGTCGCCCGAGCCCAAGACCAAGTCGCGCCTGCCGCCATTGCCTGACCCCTAACCCCGCCGCCTCACCCCAAGGCGGCAACCTGAACCCACGCTGTCCCCCAGCAAAGTTTCATAATTCCCTGCACCGTTGAGGACTACGCTCCCACTTAAGAGAGGACCCCCGCGCCTCCAGCCCATAGGGAACTGAAAACATGATCTCGAACCTGGTTAAAGTCGTGATGATTGCTGGCACGTTGCTGTTGGGCGCTTGTTCGACGGGGTCGTCGGGCGGGAGTGGTGACCCTTGTTTCTCTGGCGGATGTCAGGCGTTTGGGGACCATAGCCCGAGCAAGGCGGCCAAGATGAATTTTGGCGGCAGCGGGTTGGGGAGTAGTTATGGGGAGTATGGGTCGGGGTTGTTGCACGATGATTGATGGGGTGGTGGGGCAGTCAGAGGTGTGTTGACTGGCCCACCGCTATCGGGGGCAAGCCCCCTCCCACCTTTAGAATGCCCACCTTAGGGGTGTTGGTCTGGGACGTGTCAGTGGCCGCCTTTCATGCGGCGGGCGATGAGGTAGATGCCCAGGCCGACGAGTGCGGTGGCGGCGCCGATGTAGCCGGTGCTGGTCCAGCCATAACCCGCCGTGATCGCCATGCCGCCAAACCATGGGCCCAGCGCGTTCGCCAGGTTGAATGCCGCGTGGTTGGACGCCGCCGCCAAGCTTGGGGCTTCGTGGGCGATGTCCATCAGGCGGATTTGCAGCGGCGCGGCCATGGCAATCATGGTGCCGACCAGGCCGATGCCCAGCAGTACGCTCCACAGCGCACTGGCGGCGAAGGTGAAGAAGATCAGCACGGCCATCGACCACACCATAATCCAGCCCACGGCGCGAAATTGCAGGCGGTCGAACAGTTTGCCACCGGCGATGTTGCCGATGATGCCGCCGACGCCAAACGCGGCGAGGCCGAAGGGGATCCATTGGGGTGACACTTTGGTGACTTCGAGCATGGTCGGGGCGAGGTAGCTGAAGACGCAGAACATGCCGGCAAAGCCAATCGCGCCGATGGACAGGGCCATCCACACTTGGGGTTTGGTGAAGGCGCGCAGTTCTTTGCGCGGGTCGCTGCGTGGTTCGTCGTGGCGGTCCGGTACGAATTGCCAGACCAGGGCGATGGTGCACAGGGCGATGGCGCTGACCAGCGCGAACGCCGAGCGCCAGCCCAGGTGTTGACCCAGGAAGGTGGCGATGGGGTTGCCGAGCAGCATCGCCAGGGTGAGGCCCATCATCACACGGGCCACGGCGCCGGCGCGTTTGTCGTTGGGCACCATGCTGGAGGCGACGACGGCGGCGATGCCGAAGTAGGCACCGTGGGGCAGGCCGCTGATAAAGCGGAAGGCCACCAGCGAGCCGAAGGTTGGGGTGAAGGCGGTGGCGAGGTTGCCCAGCGCGTACAGGCCCATCAGCAATAAGAGCATGTGTTTGCGCAGCAATTTGGCGCCGAGGATGGCCAGCAGTGGCGCGCCGACCATGACGCCAAGGGCGTAGGCGCTGATGGCGTGGCCGACCTGCGGTTCGCTCAAATTCAAATTGTGGGCGATGTCGGGCATCAACCCCATGATGGCGAATTCGCCGGTGCCGATCGCGAAGGCGCCCACGGCCATGGCAGCTTCCATTTTGGCGGCGCTGCGCGCGGGCAGAACGTGCCCGGGTGTTTGCTGGATAGTCATGGGTAACTCTGTTTGGAAGGATTGCACGAAGGACAGCCGCCGATGCTACGCAAGCAGCGGCGAAGGTGTCTAGAACAGCCGTTTGCAGCAGAGTTCAGTTTCATCTAGCCACCTGTGACGCCACGTCGCGCCTGCCTGGCTTGACAGCGGCGCGTTAAAAGCCGCGATTTAGAGCTGTCAATTGGCCAAACGGCGCATAAACGCTCTTTGGCGTGATATTCTGCGCGCCGTCTTGGTCTGGTCTTTCCCGGCACGTACACCCGTATACGTCCCGGCGATTGGCTGTCGCCCAGGTAGCTGAAGCCAATAATGATAAAAAGTCAGCGCAGAAGGGACATAAACAGTGAGGTCGATACGTCGGCCTTGTGTGCCCACCCTGCGGCTCTCTCGTGAATGTGCAAACCCCGCGGCGCGCTGCCTGGCGTGGCGTGATAGAGGGTTGCCCATGCTCAGGGGCGGTAGGGCGGATGGCGTTTTATCATAGGTGCTACTGATGTTTAAAAAAGTAAACACTGCCCTGCTGGGGCTGGCTTTGTCGATGGGGATCACCTCCGTTCACGCGGAAGAGGCAAAGAAAGTCGATGTGCTGCTGATCGGCGGCGGCATCATGAGTGCGACCCTGGGTGTTTGGCTCAACGAGCTGCAGCCGGACTGGTCGATGGAGATGGTCGAGCGCCTGGACGGCGTGGCCGAAGAAAGCTCCAACGGCTGGAACAACGCCGGTACCGGTCACTCGGCTTTGGCTGAGCTGAACTACACCCCGGAAAACAAGGACGGCACCGTTGAGATCCCGAAAGCGGTCGAGATCAACGAAGCGTTCCAGATCTCCCGTCAGTTCTGGTCCTGGCAGGTCCAGCAGGGCGTGTTGAAGAACCCACGTTCGTTCATCAACTCCACACCGCACATGAGCTTCGTGTGGGGCGATGACAACATCAAGTTCCTGAAAAAACGCTACGAAGCCCTGCAAGCGAGCCCGCTGTTCGCTGGCATGCAGTACTCCGAAGACCCGGCGCAGATCGCCAAGTGGGTTCCGCTGATGATGGAAGGGCGTGACCCGAACCAGAAAATCGCGGCCACCTGGACCCCGATCGGCACCGACGTGAACTTCGGCGAGATCACCCGCCAGTTCGTTGCCCACCTGCAAACCACCCCTAAGTTCGACCTGAAACTGTCGAGCGAAGTGCAGGACATCACCAAAAACGCCGACGGTTCGTGGCGTGTGAGCTACAAAAACCTGAAAGACGGCACCAAGACTGAAACCGACGCCAAGTTCGTGTTCATCGGCGCCGGCGGCGGTGCACTGCACCTGCTGCAGAAGTCGGGCATTCCTGAAGCCAAGGAATACGCGGGCTTCCCGGTGGGCGGTTCGTTCCTGGTGACCGATAACCCAACGATTGCCGAGCAGCACCTGGCCAAGGCCTACGGTAAGGCTTCGGTTGGCGCGCCACCGATGTCGGTTCCGCACCTGGACACCCGCGTGCTGGATGGCAAGCGTGTGATTCTGTTTGGCCCATTCGCGACCTTCTCGACCAAGTTCCTGAAAGAAGGCTCGTACCTGGACCTGCTGACCAGCACCACCACCCACAACATCTGGCCAATGACCAAAGTCGGTATTCGTGAATACCCACTGGTCGAGTACCTTGCCGGCCAACTGATGCTGTCGGATGACGACCGCTACAACGCCCTGAAAGAGTACTTTCCGAACGCCAAGAAAGAAGACTGGCGCCTGTGGCAAGCCGGTCAGCGCGTGCAGATCATCAAGCGTGACGAAGAGCAGGGCGGCGTCCTGAAACTCGGCACCGAAGTGGTCAGCTCCGCCGACAACACCATCGCAGGCCTGTTGGGTGCATCGCCAGGCGCGTCGACCGCGGCTCCGATCATGCTGACCGTGCTGCAAAAAGTGTTCAAGGACAAGGTCGCGACCCCTGAGTGGCAGGCCAAACTGCACCAGATCGTGCCGAGCTACGGCACCAAGCTGAATGACAGCCCTGAGGCTGTTGCGAAGGAGTGGGCTTACACTGCCGGCATCCTGCAACTGACCCCACCGCCTGCGATTCCGCAGTTGAACGCGCCAAAGGCGACCGAAGCCACCGAGGCTGCCAAGCCTGCGGCTGAGCCGAGCAAGCCGGCGTCTGACCTGGCGCTGTAAGCCAAAGGTCAAACCGCTGTAAGAAGCCCGCTGAACCGGTCACGGTCAGCGGGTTTTTTTGTGCGCGCGTGTTCAGCCGCGCACGCGTTCGACCGGCGGCAGTTCCACCGTGCGTTCGGCAGCTGCCAGCGCCGCAGTTAAACCCGCTTGGTCCAGCGGCACGCAGTACGCAGGTTTTGCCCGCTCAAAACGCCAGCTTTCATCCAGCCCGCCTGCGTCTACGGCGTCGAAACCGAGCTCGTCGAGCAGCTTGATTACCTGCGCCTTCGCTGCGGCGTCATCGGCGGCCACCGGCAGTGCACGGCGGGCGGGCGCGCCGTGGGGGCGGGCGTCTTGCGTCAGGTCGGGGGCAAAAATCGCATTGAACACCTTGACCACGTTGGAATGCGGTAGATGCTCGGCCAGCAGCCGGCTGGTGGTGGTTTCAAAGCGGTCCAGCACGGCGATATGCCCGTCGCGGTTGGGGTAGTAATTGTTGGCGTCCAGCACCGTTTTGCCTTCCAGCCATTGCGCGGGCACGCTGCGGTAGTGTTCAAACGGAATGGCCACCAGCACGACGTCGCCAAACCGGGCGGCATCCTCGGCACTGCCCACCTCAACGCCGAGTAGGCCACTGAGCACGCTGCTCATGGTCTGCGGGCCACGGGAGTTGCTTAACATCACCTCATGCCCGGCGGCCAGCGCCAGCTGTGCCACGGCTCGCCCGATGAAACCTGCTCCAATCACGCCGATCTTCATGGTCTTGCTCCTCGTAAGTCATCGAGCAGTTATGATGATTGGCAACTAGCTGGCGATAAATGAGCGTTTTGGCGTGGGTGTTGTTACTGGGAGTAGGGAATGATGGACCGTCTTTCAAGCATGCATGCCTTTGTGATGGCCGCCGAGTTGGGCTCCTACGCCCGCGCCGCCGAGCGCTTGAACATGTCCGCGCAAATGGTTGCCAAGCATGTTGCCGCCCTGGAGCAACGCCTCGGCGCGCGCTTGCTTAACCGCACCACGCGTCGGCAAAGCCTGACGGAACTGGGGCACGCGTACTACGAACGCTGCAAACATATCCTGACGGAGGCTGAGGCTGCCGATTCGCTCGCCCAGATCATGAATGACACGCCGCGCGGCAAGCTGAGAGTCACCGCCCCGGTCACCTTCGGTTCCTACAGCCTGATGCCGCTGATTACCGCGTTTTTGCGTGACAACCCGGACGTAGAAATTGACCTGCACCTCACGGATCGCTTCGTCGACTTGGTGGAGGAAGGCTATGAGGCGGCGTTCCGTATCGGCCCTTTGGCCACCACCGGTTTAACGGCCCGGCCCTTGGCACCTTATCGCTTGGTGGTGTGCGCGGCGCCGGCGTATCTGGCGGTGCGAGGGACGCCACAGTGCCCGGCAGACCTGGCGCAACATGAATGCCTGGGCTACGCCTTTTGGTCACGCCCGGCGGACCGTGAATGGGTCTTCCACCAAGGCGCAACGCCCTACACGGTGCAGGTCGCCAGCCGCCTTCAAATCAACGAAAGCCGGGCGTTGATGTCGGCGGCACTGGATGGCTTCGGCATCGTGCTGGGCGCCGAAGACTTCCTGCGTCCGGCCTTGGCTCGGGGCGAGTTGGTGCGGGTACTGCCGGCATTTGAGGCGCCCAGCCGCCCCATGCACTTGGTTTACACCGCCAACCGGCAGCGCACCGCCAAGTTGCGGCGGTTTGTCGAGGCGGTGCTGGCGCGCTTCGGCCAGGCGTGAGGGCTCAAATGTGGAAACCCTGTTTTACCTGCGCATACAGATGCAGGGCCAGCGCATTGCTGCTGTCGCACAGCAGGTACAGATGATGCACCGGCAGTGGGGGTAACTCGAACCCTGCAATCTTTTGCGTCAGCCCGCTGCCCATGCGGCTTTCTTCGATCAACCCCACCGCCACGCCGCTGCGGATACAGGCCTCGACCGCCGTGGAATTGGGGCTCTCCAGCAATACCCGGTGGTAAATCCCGTGATCCTTCAGCGCCTGCAACGCCGCCGTACGGTACGGGCAGCCGGCAACCGGCACGGTGATCGGCAGCGCCGCATTCGGCGCGCAACTGAAGCCCTCGGCCGCCACCCACAGCGGCTGCACCGGCCCCAGGCGTTCGCCCTGGGCCAGCGGTTGTGCGCTGACGGTGATGGCTAGGTCGAGTTGGTTGGCCATAAACATATTCAGCAGCTCACCGCTGGTGCGCGCTTCGACTTACAGTTCCAGCAAGGGGTTATCGGCGATCAAGCGCGGCAAAAATGCCTGCATGAACGCCGGCGCATAGGTATCGGGAATGCCCAGGCGAATCTTGCCCTGCATGCGCTGTGGCATCAGCGCGATCAGCAGGCGGTCATGGCTCTTGAGAAACTCGGTGGTTTCGCCGAGCAGCTTCTGGCCATACAGCGTCAGCTCCACGCCCTGGTTGCTGCGGCTGAACAGGCGCTGGCCGATTTGCTCCTCGAGCTTTTGAATTTGTGTGGTCACTGTCGATGCGCTGCGGTGCACATGCTCGGCCGCCTCGTTGAAGCGCCGAAAGCGCGCCACGGCGTGAAAAGTGCGTAACAAGTCGATGTTCAGTTGCTTGGTCATGATTCCACAATTACGAATTTGTGGTGCAAGTAATTCAAATATACAGAAGCATGCGCGGCCCTTAGCCTTTCAGTCAACGTGCACTGACGGGAGGATTCATGACGCGATCAACCTTGAAACGGCTGCTGCTGCAGGTGGCGTTTGTGCTGTCCTGGAGCTCCGGCTACATCGGCGCCAAGTTGGGTACGCAAGGCAGCGGGGCATTCAACTTGCTGTTCTGGCGCTTCCTGCTGGTGTCGGTGTGCCTGGGGCTGTTTTTGAACGTGAAGCTGTTGAAGGTGAGCTGGGCTCAGATTCGCCACTACGCCGTGATCGGCTTTCTGTCGCAGTTCCTCTACCTGAGTTGCCTGTATGTGGCGATCCAAAATGGTTTGCCGCCCGGCATTGCCGCCATCATCGCGGCGCTGCAGCCATTGATGACGGCGGCATTGTCGACCGGCAGCGCTGCCGAGCGCAGCGGTGGCTGGCAGTGGATCGGGTTGATGATCAGCTTTATCGGCGTCTCCATCGTGATTGCCGGGCAGTACAGCAGTGGCGGGCAGAGCGTCGGCTTTGTCATGTACTTGTTGCCACTGGCCGCAGCGCTGGGGCTGACGCTGGCGACCTTGTATGAGCGCCGTACCGCTCAGCGCCAGCACGCGGGGTTGGTGTTGCCGCTGTTCATCCAGTCGCTGCTGACGCTGATCGGCTTTTCCGGCGCCGTGCTCTATACCGGCACCTTCAGTGTTCCTCATGACTCGGACGTGTTGATCTCTATCGTCTGGCTGACGGTGTTTTCCACATTCGTCGCCTATTTGAGCTTGTGGATGTTGTTGCGGGTAATGACAGCGACCCACGTGGCAGCGCTGGTCTATCTGGAGCCACCGGTCACCCTGGTGTGGGCGGCGTTGATGTTTGGCGATGCGATCCAGGGCTCAACCTACGCCGGTATTGCGGTGGTGGTGACGGGGTTGGTGCTGGTGCGTCTGAAACAACCGACCGTCGCCTGTGCTTCCTGAGGTCTGCAGGTTCAGCAAGCCGACAGACATCACCTGTTAAAAAGATCCCATAGCCAAGCAGGAGCGCGGCTGAAACATGGGGGCATTTTTTATTGGTGCAGGTGCTGGGCGTACGCGCCCGAGGGTTTTGTATGTTGCTACGTTATGCGGCATTGGCGGCGGTTGTCGTCGCAGCGTCCGGGTGTGTGCAAGAGCGTGTGGTGCATGAGCGCGGGCCGGTACAGCGTGAGTATGTCGAAGTGGTCGCGCCGCAACCGCCGCCGGTTCAAGTGATCGAGGTGGAACCTGCGCCGCGCTACGGTTATGTCTGGTCACGCGGCTACTGGCGCTGGGCAGGCGGGCGATACGTCGCGGTGCACGGCCATTGGGAGCAAGTGCGCGAAGGCTATCGTTATGTGCATCCGCACTGGGTGCAGCGCAATGACGGTTACCACTGGCAGGGCGGTGGCTGGGTTCGCTGAACCCTGGCCGAACGCCTGGCCGCAGGCGTGAGCGGGTTCGCGCCTGCAAAAAACCGCTAGGTCGGCTTTTGGGTACCCAGCAGCCGAACCTCCCGCAGCAACGCGGCACCGAGCTGATCGGTGCCCAATTCCTTGTAGCCCACGGCCTTGATCTCGCCGTTTTCTTCGGCCTGGATGATGATCACCGGCGTTTCCTTGCCCGTAGCTTCGTCCACATGCAGGGCGTACTGGGGAATATCCAGCTTGATCGGCGTGCCCGCCGCCTTGCCTTGTACATTGATCAGGAACGCCGCGCAGCCAGTGTCGACATCCACACTGGTGGCGGGCCGGCCGCTGACGAAGCAGGTTTTCGGCAGGTCGGGCCAGGCGATGGTGTCGGCCAGGGTAAAGGTCGGCGTCAGGGCCAAGGCTGCGAGCAAAAGCGTGCGCACGTTGGGTGTCTCTCGATCAAGGGTAGGGGCGGTTTTTACCAAAGCCCGCAATTCGCTGCAACGCTGCCGGTCAGGCCAAGCGCTTCATCCCGGTGGCCTTGGCCGCGTTGACGTCAAAGGTGGCGGTGTATTCACAGCCTGCCGCATGGGCACAGCGCTCTATCAGGTAGTCGGCAAACTCGGCTTTGCCCGCCGTGAATCGTCGCAGTGCCTGCCAGATGATCTCGGCATGTTCGACGGTCAATTCACGTGTACGCAGCAGCGTTTCCAGAACCGTCACCACATCACTCTTGGCCGATTGGTAACAGCTTTGTAACACCCATACCAGTTCCACCACGCACACCAGGCTGACGAAACCCGGCGAAAGCGTGGTGAGCGATTCGATCAGCTCGGACGCCTTGGGGGACTGAACGGGATCATCCTGGGTGACATAACGCACCAGCACATTGGTATCCAGGCCGATCATTGCGCTCTTGCTCCCTGCGCAGCGATGGCGCGGTTCATATCGTCAATCGACACGGCCTGGGCGGGCTTGCGGATCAACCCTTTGAGGTCCTGAACGGTTTTGCTCGCGGCAATGATGGAAAACTTGCCGTCTTCCGTTTCGACAAACTCAACCCGGTCGCCGGTTTCCAGACCCAGTGCGGTCCTGACTTGGACCGGGATGGTGATTTGCCCTTTTGAAGTCAGTGTGGCGGTCGCCATAGTGAAGATCTCCATCGTAATGTTCCTTACCCTAAGGTAAGGATTGATGAAGGACAAGATCCGTTGGTCCATAGGTCGCTCGCTGGTAGACGTGGGTGGGAACAGGTAAAACCCTAGCTCGACGTTTTCACGTTCACACGCTTTTCAGAGACCCTAAGAGATACAAGCTATGACCGACCGCCACCGCATCATCCCGCCCGCCATGCAACCCATCGTAGAGCGCGCGGGCTACGTGCCTGCCGTAAAAGTTGGCAACACTTTGTATTGTGCAGGCCAGGTCGGCCGTACGCCGAAGTTGGCCGTAATAGAAGACCCCGAGGCGCAATTCATCGCCGCCTGGGAGAACCTGCGGCACGTATTGGAGGAGGGCGGCTGCCGTTTTGAAGACGTGGTCGACATGACCACGTATCACGTTGATATGAGCCAGCACATGGCGGTTTTTCGCGAGGTGAAAAACCGCCTGTTCCCACGCGGGCATTGCGCCTGGACGACCATTGGCGTGTCAGAACTGGCGCATCCCGGGTTACTGGTGGAAATCAAATGTGTGGCGGTACAGCGCTAATTCATTGCACCACGCGATAACACGGCACATACGCGGCACCGCCCGGCAGCTTCATGCGGTGCTGGGCGACAAACGCCTGTAGCAGCTCGTCCAGCGGTTTCATGATGGCCGGGTCGCCGTGGATTTCGTACGGGCCGTGTTGCTCGATCAGGCGAATGCCCTTGTCCTTGACGTTACCGGCCACGATCCCCGAGAACGCGCGGCGCAGGTTGGCGGCCAGTTCGTGGGGCGGCAGGGCGTGGCTCAGTTGCAGGCCTGCCATGTTTTCGTGGGTCGGGTCGAACGGGCGCTGGAAGCCTTCGTCGATCTTCAGCAGCCAGTTGAAGTGGAACGCGTCATTGCGCTCGCGGCGGAACTGCTTCACGGCCTTGAGCCCGGCCGTCATCTGGCGCGCCACTTCGGCCGGGTCGTCGATGATGATCTGGTAGTGCGCCTGCGCCGCTTCGCCGAGGGTGGCACCGACGAAGGCATGCAGTTGTTGCAGGTACGGCGCCGCGTGTTTCGGCCCGGTGAGGATGACCGGGAACGGCACGTCGCGGTTGTCCGGGTGCATCAGGATGCCCAGCAGGTACAGGAACTCTTCAGCCGTGCCGGCGCCGCCCGGGAAGATGATGATGCCGTGGCCTACGCGCACGAAGGCTTCCAGGCGTTTTTCGATGTCCGGCAGGATCACCAGCTCGTTAACGATCGGGTTTGGCGCTTCGGCAGCGATGATCCCCGGCTCGGTCAGGCCCAGGTAGCGGCCGCCGGTGATGCGCTGTTTGGCGTGGGAAATGGTCGCGCCTTTCATCGGACCTTTCATCACGCCGGGGCCGCAACCGGTGCACACGTCGAGGCTGCGCAGGCCCAGTTCGTGGCCGACTTTCTTGGTGTATTTGTATTCTTCGGTATTGATCGAGTGGCCGCCCCAGCACACCACGATTTTCGGCTCGACACCCGGACGCAACGTACGGGCGTTGCGCAGCAGGTGGAACACGTAGTCGGTGATGCCCTGGGAATTGCTCAGGTCGATGCGCTGGCTGTCCAGCTCGTTCTCGGTGTAGACGATGTCGCGCAGGGCGCTGAACAGCATTTCGCGGGTGCTGGCGATCATTTCGCCATCGACGAAGGCGTCGGCCGGCGCATTCAACAGTTCCAGGCGTACGCCGCGATCCTGTTGATGGATACGCACTTCAAAGTCTTTATAGGCGTCGAGGATGGTCTTGGCGTTGTCGATGTGCGCGCCAGTGTTAAGGATGGCCAAAGCGCACTGGCGGAACAACGTGTAGATGCTGCCGGTACCGGCTTCGCTCAGTTGCTGGACTTCACGCTGGGACAGGGTTTCGAGGCTGCCCTTGGGGCTGACGGAGGCATTGATGACTTGACGTTGGGGCATTCTGATTCCTTGAAAGCACAGCCACCGCACCCGCCAGGGGTGGCGATGGCTGGAGAATGATGAGCGCCGAACTCGGTCGCACGAGACGCACAGTTTGGCAGGCATGAGGCCGTGCGCAAACTCCGTCCAGCACCATCATGCCGCAGAACTTACTGAATCAGCTTCCAGTTTTTGTAGAAAACCCGACGCAGGGTAAACACCAGCCCGGCAAAGCCCGAGATCACGGCGTTGAGCACGGAGGGCAGCAAGGTCGGCCGCACGATATCGATGAACAGGCAGTAACGCTTTGCGTCGTTCTTGTTGAAGGACGCGTGCATCAGCGTGTCATCGAAGATAAACAGCGGGTCGTCGTGCCAATAATGCTTGTGTTTGCCCACCTGGATGTAAACACCCTCGTGGTGCGGCGCCGGCGCCATGTTGTAGAGCACTCGGAACATCATGCGCAGCGGGCCGAAGTGGAACGACGTCGAGCGGTTTTCGTTGAACACCGACACCCCGATGGTCTTCACGAACGGCAGTTTTTTGCGCAGCTGCGGGATGTCCAGCGTGGTTTCGATCGGGCGGCCGTACCATTGGAAAAACAACATGCCGCGCTTTTTCTCGGCCATGCGTTCGTCCAGGTAACCGATGATTTCGTCCTTGTGGGCCATGGCGTCGTCGATTACCTGTTGCAGGTCTTCACGCCAGGCGGGCGGCAGGTCGTTCATGGTGTAGACGTGGCGGTTGCGCAGGCTGAAGAGGTCGAACAGGGTATTGAACGGCGCCAATATCCAAGTGTTGCGGCCGTTGCCAACGAAGTATTTCTTGATCGTGTCGCGGTCGTACAGGCCGTTGCGCAGGAAGTCATAAATGCCGCAGAACAGCACCAGCAACAGAAATACCAGGCTGGTGCGCGGGAAGCAGTACATGAACAACAGAACGCCCAGCACCCAGGCGGCTGAGACCAGCTTTTTTTGAACAGCACTTTTACTCATGAAGCGTGGCTCCGAACCTGAAACAAAGCGAAACAATGTTGCCATGATAGTGGGTTCCGGCGGCGCTGGGCGTTTTAAATATTGCGAAATTGTGAAGGCCTGGCACAGTTTTTAACCCGCGCAGTGGCGTATCCGGCCTTTTGTTGATTGGATTTTGTAAACAGAAGATTTGCGACTATCGTGACGCTTCGGTTTTTTGGACGTCATAGACCGGTACGATTAAGTTGAATGGCCACCATTGGCCTTCGGCACCTTGGAAGAGGCAGAAATTTTATGATCATCAAACCGCGGGTTCGTGGCTTTATCTGTGTGACCGCTCACCCTGTTGGCTGTGAAGCGAACGTCAAAGAGCAGATCGACTACGTCACCCAGCATGGCGTCATCGAAGGCGGCCCGAAGAAGGTGCTGGTCCTTGGCGCCTCCACCGGTTACGGCCTGGCCGCGCGCATCAGTGCTGCGTTTGGCTGCGGCGCCGATACCTTGGGTGTGTTTTTTGAGAAAGAAGGCGAAGAAGGCAAGCTGAGCTCCGCCGGCTGGTACAACAGCGCAGCGTTCGAGAAGTTTGCCGTTGAAAAAGGCATGTACGCCAAGAGCATCAACGGCGACGCGTTCTCCGACGAGATCAAGCGCCTGACCATCGAAACCATCAAGAAAGACCTCGGCAAAATCGACCTGGTGGTGTACAGCCTGGCCGCGCCACGCCGTACCGACCCGCAAGGCGTGGTGCACACCTCCACCCTCAAGCCGATCGGCAAGGCCGTGACGTTGCGCGGTATCAACACCGACAAAGGCGTTGTGGTCGATACCACGCTTGAGCCTGCGACCCAGGAAGAAATCGACGGCACCGTGAAAGTCATGGGCGGCGAAGACTGGCAGCTGTGGATCGACGCGCTGCGTGACGCCGACGTGCTGGCGGAAGGCGCCAAGACCACCGCCTTCACCTACCTCGGTGAAAAGCTGACCCAGGATATCTACTGGAACGGCTCCATCGGCGAAGCCAAGAAAGACCTCGACAAGAAAGTCCTGACCCTGCGCGACAACCTCGCCGCACTCAAGGGCGACGCCCGTGTGTCGGTGCTCAAGGCTGTGGTCACCCAGGCCAGTTCGGCGATCCCGATCATGCCGCTGTACCTGTCGCTGCTGTTCAAAGTGATGAAAGAGCAGGGCACCCACGAAGGCTGCATCGAGCAGGTCTACGGCCTGTTCAAGGACAGCCTGTACGGCAAAGAGCCGAAGCTGGATGCCGACGGCCGCCTGCGTGCCGACCTGGCTGAGCTGGAGCCCAAAGTCCAGGACGCCGTGGCGGCGCTGTGGAACCAGGTGACTGACGACAACGTTAACGAAATCAGCGACTTTGCCGGTTACAAGGCTGAGTTTCTGCGTTTGTTCGGTTTTGAAATCGACGGCGTGGACTACGACGCTGACGTGAACCCGACCGTGAAGATCAACGGCCTGATTCAAGCCTAAAAAACGGTCAAAAAAGGTGGGAG
>NZ_JANLOF010000049.1:0-106072 GCF_025466135.1 Pseudomonas sp. 14P_5.3_Bac1
CCCCCACACCCCCCCCCCCCCCCCCCCCCCCCCCCCCCGCTCCCACATTTGCTTTGTGTGAATTCAAAACCCTCCTGCAAGCCATCGCGCTCCCGCCACTGCCCTTAATCTGCCAGACTCCTACGGCTATCAAGCCACGCTAACGGAGGATCTGATGACGATTCGTGCAGTAGTTTTTGATTTCGGCGGTGTCCTGTTCGACTGGAACCCGCACCACCTGTACCGCCAGCTGATTGCCGACGATCACGAGCGGCAACACTTTCTCGACACCATTTGCACCCAAGCCTGGAACACCGAGCAGGACGCCGGTCGCAGCCTGGCCGAAGGCACTCGCCACCTGATCGAGCAGTACCCGGAACACGAACCCTTGATCCAGGCCTATTACGACCGTTGGCACGAAATGCTGCGCGGCGCGTTGCCCGAAGGTGTGGCGATTCTCGAGGCGTTGCATCAAGCCGATATGCCGCTGTTCGGGCTGACCAACTGGTCGGCTGAAACCTTTCCCTATGCGCGGGCCAATTACCCGTTCCTGCAGTATTTGCGCGACATTGTGGTCTCCGGCGAGTTGAAGCAAATCAAGCCGGACGCGGCGATTTATCACGCGAGCCTCGGCCAGGTGCGCGCCCATTTGCCGGATATTCAACCGGGCGAAGTGGTGTTTATCGACGACGTGGCGGGCAATGTCGAGGCCGCCGTGGCCCTCGGTTGGCAAGGCATCCATCACGTGTCGGCCGAGCGTACCGCGGCGCGCCTGCGGGCGTTGGGCGTGGGCTTCTAGCGCGCCCACTTTTCCATGGCGAAATCCACAAAGGCGCGCAGCTTGGGCAGGCGGTAGCGATCTTGGCGGTAGAGTAGGTGCATGGGGCGGCAGGGCAGCCTGTAAGCGGTTAACAAGGCTACTAACTTGCCGCTCTCCAGGTCCGGTTGCACCAGGGCGTCGGCCAGCATGATGATGCCCATGCCGTTTACGGCCGCCTGGCGCAGGCCCTGCGAGCTGTTGATGGTCAATGACCCGGACACCGGCACCTCCACCTCGCCTTCCTCGCCGGTCAGGCGCCACAGTTTGTCGGAGTCGCGCCAGTTATCGGTCGCCGGGTAGGCGAACGCCAGGCAGTCATGGTGCTGCAGGTCACTGGGTGTCTGCGGCGTGCCGCGGCGTGCCAGGTAATCCGGCGAAGCGCAGAGGGTGAGGGTGTAGGCCTGCATGGGCCGGGCGATCAGGCTGGAGGTTTCCAGCTCGCCAAGACGGATTGCTACGTCAAAGCCGCTGTCGACCAGGTCCATCCGCTCGTTGCTGAGCACCACGTAGAGGTTGATCAGCGGATAGCGTTGGGAAAATTCGCTCAGGGCGGGCGTCAGGCGTTCGGTGCCGAATACCGGTGGCGCGGTGATGCGCAGGTTGCCTTTGGGCGTTTCGCTGTGGGCCTGCTCTGCCAACACTTCAGAGTCGGCCACCAGCCCCAGCACCTCCAGGCAGCGCTGGTAATACTGCCCGCCAAATTCGGTGAGGCTTTGCTTGCGCGTGGTGCGCTTGAGCAAGCTGACACCCAGGCGCTGCTCCAGGGCGCGCAAGTGATTGCCGACCATGGTGGTCGACATCCCGCACTCCTGTGCGGCAGCCGTCATGCTGCCAGTCTCGACCACTTTGACGTACACCGACATTGCCTGGAACAGATCCATTATCAAGCCTTGGTTTAAAGTCATTACAGGAATGCGCAGTTTATCCAGCTCGGGTGGCTAACGATACTGGTGCCATCACCATGATGCACTGGAGCTTGCCACCATGACCGCCGCCTGCCTGATGACCACCTATCAACCCTTGGCCCTGAGCTTCACCCGTGGCCTGGGCACGCGCCTGTGGGACCAGCAGGGCCGTGAATACCTCGACGCGGTGGCTGGTGTGGCGGTGACCAATGTTGGGCATTCCCACCCTCGGCTGGTGACGGCGATCAGTGAACAGGCGGGCCTGTTGCTGCACACCTCCAACCTCTACAGCATTGATTGGCAGCAACGGCTGGCCCAGCGCCTGGCACAGTTGTCTGGCCTTGACCGTGCGTTTTTCAACAACTCCGGCGCCGAAGCCAACGAAACAGCGCTGAAACTCGCACGGCTGCATGGCTGGAAAAAGGGCATCGAAGAGCCGCTGGTGGTCGTGATGGAGAATGCGTTTCACGGGCGCACCCTCGGCACCATGGCGGCCAGCGACGGGCCATCGGTGCGCCTGGGGTTTCAGCGCTTGCCGGGGGATTTTCTCAAGGTCGGGTTTGGCGACCTGGCAGCGCTGGAAGCCATCACTCAACACTTCGGCGCGCGCATTGCCGCGGTGCTGCTGGAACCGATCCAGGGCGAAAGTGGCGTGCTGCCAGCGCCGCCTGGCTACCTGAAAGCCCTGCGCGAGCATTGCACGCGCCACGGTTGGCTGATGATGCTCGATGAAATCCAGACCGGCATCGGCCGCACCGGCGCCTGGTTTGCGTTCCAGCATGAAGGCATCGTGCCGGACGTGATGACGCTGGCCAAAGGCCTTGGCAATGGCGTGCCCATCGGCGCCTGCCTGGCCCGGGCCGCGGTGGCCCAGCTGTTCACACCCGGCAGCCACGGCAGCACATTCGGCGGCAACCCGCTGGCCTGCCGCGTGGGCTGCACCGTGCTGGACATTATTGAAGAGCAAGGCTTGCTGCAGAACGCCGCGCAACAGGGCGAGCGGCTGTTGGCGCGGCTGCGTGTGGAGTTAAGCGAGCACCCGCAGGTGCTGGCGATTCGCGGGCAAGGCCTGATGGTCGGGATCGAACTGGCACAGCCTTATCGCGATCTGGCCTATCGCGCAGCGCACGAACATGGCCTGCTGATTAACGTGACGCGCGGCAAGATCATCCGCCTGTTGCCGCCGCTGACGCTGGAGGTCAAGGAGGTGGAGATGATCGTAAGGGCCATCGCCCGCCTGCTGGATTGAACCCCGATCAAAATGTGGGAGCTGGCTTGCCTGCGATAGCATCACCTCGGTCTGACATTAAGACCGAGGCGCTTGCATCGCAGGCCAGCCAGCTCCCACACAAGTCCATATCGACTCGGTGTGACTTTCACAGATCTGGGCCATTGAGCCACTCCTGATTCATGGTTTCGGTATCGCCTAGGTACTCCAGCAACCAACTCATCGCCGGCGACAATTTGCTCTGCGCCCAGGCCACGCACGACGGGCTGGCCGGGAACGGCCGGCGCAATTGCAGCGCGACCAGCTCGCCGCGTTCGATCCACGGCAACACCTGATGCGCCGGCGCCATGCCGACGCACAGGCCATCGCGCAGGCAATCAAGCGCCGAGGACCAGTTGGGCACCACCAGCCGGCGTTGGTTATCCAGGGTCCAGGTATCGCGCTTGGGCAGGTTGCGCGAGGTGTCGGTCATGCACAGCGACGCGAACGGCCGCAGTTGATCGTCACTGAGCAAGCCGTCCAGCGCCGCCAGCGGATGCCTGGCGCTGACCACACACAGCCAGTTCAGCAGGCCCATGTCGCGAAAGGTGAAGTGGCTGGCCACCGGCACCGCACTGGTGGCGCCGATCACAATGTCGGTGCGTTCATCGGCCAGCGCATCCCATACGCCGTTGTACACCTCGTACTCCAACAGCAATTCCACCTCGGGAAACTGCCGATAGAAGTCCAGCACCAGCTGCCGACAGCGCTGGGGTTTGACGATGGAGTCCACCGCAACCTTCAATTGGCCGCTCCAGCCATTCGCCACCTGCTGGCACAAACGCCGTGTACCGAGCATTTTTTTCATCACGCCGCGGGCTTCGTCTATAAATAGACGGCCGGCCGGGGTCAGTTCCACGTCTCGATGGCGACGCACAAACAGCGGCACCGCCAGCCATTCCTCAAGCTGACGCACCGTGTAGCTGATGGCCGAAGGCACGCGGTGCAGTTCCTGGGCGGCCGCACTGAAGCTGCCGTGGCGCGCAACGGCATCCACCACATCCAGCGAGTATTCGGACCACATGATGGTTGCCTTCAAAATATTTGATAGATGTGTCCAATTATTATCGCTTCACACCGACACTGTCAGCTTCATAATGGGCGCCAGTCAGCAAATAGTTTGATGGCAAGATCAGCAAGGCTTCAATGAAAAATTCTTTTGGTTTCACGTGGTACCTGGCGGGGCTGAGCATGCTCGGTTATCTCGCCATGGATATGTACTTGCCGGCGTTCGGCGCCATGGGCGAGCAGTTGCAGATCAGTGCGGGCGCCGTGGGCGCGAGCTTAAGTATTTTCCTCGCCGGTTTTGCGGTGGGGCAGTTGTTGTGGGGGCCGTTGTCCGACCGCCTCGGGCGCAAGCCGGTACTGCTGGCGGGCCTGAGCCTGTTTGTAGTGGGTTGCCTGGGCATGTTCTGGGTCCAGACCGCACCGCAACTGCTGGCGTTGCGTTTTATGCAGGCGATTGGCGTGTGTTCTGCGGCGGTGAGCTGGCAGGCACTGGTGATCGACCGATACCCGGCCGACAAGGCCCATCGCGTGTTCGCCAGCATCATGCCGCTGATGTCGCTGTCACCGGCCCTGGCGCCGTTGCTGGGCGCCATGGTGTTGAATCACTTCGGCTGGCAGGCGATCTTCGGTGTACTGCTGGGCGTGTCGCTGCTGTTGCTGCTGCCGACGCTGTTCCTGCGCAAAATGCCGAAACGTCGGGCAGAGGAGGGCGAGCCTTCGCGCCTCGGTTATGGGCAGTTGCTGACCTCTCGCGTGTTCACCGGCAACGTGATGATCTTCGCTGCCTGCTCGGCCAGTTTCTTTGCCTGGCTGACAGCCTCGCCCTTCATCCTGGGCGACATGGGTTACAGCCCGAATGACATCGGCCTGAGCTACGTGCTGCCGACGTTGGCGTTTCTAATTGGTGGTTACAGCTGCCGCAGCGCCTTGCAGCGCTATCAGGGCAAAGCCCTGCTGCCCTGGTTGCTGGTGGCTTATTGCATCAGCATGGTGGCGTTGTACCTGGTTGCCACGTTGACCGTGCCCACCCTGACCACCTTGCTGATTCCGTTCTGCCTGATGGCGCTGGTCAACGGCGCCAGCTACCCGATTGTGGTGGCGAATGCGCTGATGCCGTTTGCGGAAAATTCCGGCAAGGCAGCGGCACTGCAAAACACCTTGCAACTGGGGCTGTGCTTTCTCAGCAGCCTGCTGGTGTCGTCGATGATTGACCAGCCGCTGTTGATTACGGTGATTGTGATGCTGGCGACTGCGCCGTTGGCGGTGTTGGGTTATTGGCTGGCGCGGCCGAAGACGGACGATTCGGAGCTGGCAAACGCCTAAAGCTGAAATGCAATCAAAAATGTGGGAGCTGGCTTGCCTGCGATAGCATCGGCTCGGTGATTCTGAAGTACCGAGGTGTCTGCATCGCAGGCAAGCCAGCTCCCACAGTTGATTGGGTTTCTTCAGTGGCTAGAAGGTGATTTCCATATTCAGCGTTGGCGTAGAGGTCCGAGTCCCCCGGCCGCCGTCCACGCCGAACTTGTTGTGCCAGTACTCGTAACCCACGCCGAGATACAGGTTCGGCTTCACGCTTTTACCCGGCCGCACCGCCACCATCAGCGCGGTGCGCATCAGCGTTTCTGGCGCGGTGTCGCGGCCATGGTAGTCCTCGCCTTTCTCCCCGACGTAATTGATAAAACCCTGGAATTTCGCCGCATGGTTGGCGATGTCGAACGGGCGCATCCACGTCAGGTTGAGCATGTAGGTGTCGTCAAACGTATGGTTTGACTCCTGCGCGCCGGGGATGCCGGTGTGGTTCTTTTCCTTGTAGTACATCAGGCTCAGGTCCAACACACCGACCGTGTTGAACTTCAACGTCGGGCCAATCACCAGTGCGCGCTTTTTGGCTGAGGCGACGTTGTTGTTGCGGTTGGCATCAAAGCCCAGCGTCAGCGCGTAATCCTTGATCAGCCCGGTGCCGAGCGGCACATCAAACACCCGCGAGGCATACAGTTGATGCCGGTAAACGGCATAGACCTCACTGCCGCCATGGTCGGTGCCCTTGCGCGGGTCGTGGCTGTCGGACAGGAACACATCCAGGTTCAGGTAGTTGCTGCCGTATTGGTAGCCACTGGCGTGGGTAAAGCTGTAGATGCGTTTGCTGAAGTCATCGGGGTTATTCGGATTGGTGAAGTGTTGGCCGTAGCGAAATCCCACGCTGTTGTTCATCCATTCCACCGCGACGGCCTCCCCACCGCCGAGGAGGGTCAATGCAACGGTTGCGCCCTGTAATGCCTTTTTCATTGTTTGAGGTCCTCTAGCGTTTTGGCTCATGACGGCCGGTTTGTTTTTGTAACGCCGATGGAGGGTATCTTGTTCGATTGATTGTATACAACTCTATGGACATGCAGTCCAAACATTGCATACAGTGTTCGCACAACAAAAACAGAGAACCCCTCACCATGACTATCCCGAAGGCGTCACCGCAGCGGCCAGAAGATGAGAATCTTGGCGCCGCCGCCAACATGGCTTACGGCCTGCAGCATGTGCTCACCATGTACGGCGGCATCGTTGCCGTGCCGTTGATCGTCGGCCAGGCGGCCGGTTTATCGCCGGCGGATATCGGCCTGTTGATCGCCGCGTCGCTGTTTGCCGGTGGCCTGGCCACGCTGTTGCAGACCCTCGGCCTGCCGTTTTTTGGCTGCCAGCTGCCGCTGGTGCAGGGCGTGTCCTTTGCCGGTGTGGCAACCATGGTGGCGATAGTCGGCAGTGATGGCGCCGGCGGGATACCGGCGATTCTCGGCGCGGTGATGGCCGCGTCGTTTATCGGGTTGCTGATCACGCCGGTGTTCTCACGGATCACCAAGTTTTTTCCGCCGTTGGTCACCGGCATTGTGATCACCACCATTGGCCTCACGCTGATGCCGGTGGCGGCACGCTGGGCCATGGGCGGCAACAGCCGCGCGGCGGACTTCGGCAGCATGGCCAATATCGGCCTCGCGGCGTTGACCCTGGTGCTGGTGTTGCTGCTGAGCAAGATCGGCAGCGCGACAATCTCTCGGCTGTCGATTCTGTTGGCGATGGTGATCGGCACGGTGATCGCGGTGTTTCTGGGCATGGCGGATTTTTCCGGTGTGGCCCAGGGGCCAATGTTCGGTTTCCCCACACCGTTCCATTTCGGCATGCCGACCTTTCAGGTGGCGGCAATTATTTCCATGTGCATCGTGGTGATGGTCACTCTGGTGGAAACCTCGGCAGACATCCTCGCGGTGGGCGAGATCATCGACACCAAGGTCGATTCCAAGCGCCTGGGTAATGGCTTGCGCGCCGACATGCTGTCGAGCATGTTCGCGCCGATCTTCGGTTCATTCACCCAAAGCGCATTCGCCCAGAACGTCGGCCTGGTGGCGGTGACCGGGGTGAAGAGCCGCTTTGTGGTGGCCACGGGCGGGGTGTTTCTGGTGGTGCTGGGGCTGTTGCCGTTTATGGGCCGGGTGATCGCGGCCGTGCCGACGTCGGTGCTCGGCGGCGCCGGGATCGTGCTGTTCGGCACCGTGGCGGCGAGTGGTATTCGCACGCTGTCCAAGGTGGATTACCGCAACAACATGAACCTGATCATCGTGGCCACGTCTATCGGCTTCGGCATGATCCCCATCGCCGCGCCGAACTTTTACGACCACTTCCCAACCTGGTTCGCGACCATTTTCCACTCAGGCATCAGTTCGTCGGCGATCATGGCGATCCTGTTGAACCTGGCGTTCAACCACTTCACTGCGGGTAACTCGGACCAGCAGTCGGTGTTCGTGGCGGGGACTGAGCGCAGTTTGTGCTTCCACGATGTGGCGGCATTGCGCGACGGGGATTACTTCAGCGGCGGCAAGTTGTTTGATGCCGACGGGAGAGAGATTCCGCTGGTGCCGGATGCGCCCAGGAAGGCAGTAAAACCTGAAACCACCGCAGTCTGAAAATGTGCGAGCGGGCTTGCCCGCGAATGCGCTGGGTCAGTCGATATCTTCATTGACTGACACCCCGCATTCGCGAGCAAGCCCGCTCCCACAGCGGAAGTTAGCCCGCCTTGAGGACGTTGTGCGGCACTGAGCACACCTCATCCAGAAACTTGACCACGGTCCCCATGCACGCCTGGCGCTCTTCCACGTGGGGCATGTGGCTGGAATCTTCAAACAGCGCCCAGCGCACGTTCGCGATCTCATCCAGGAACGGCTTGACCACCAGCGGCGTCGCCTCGTCGTGTCGGCCGGAAATCACCAGGGTCGGCACATTGATCGCCGACAGGCGGCCAATCACATTCCAGTCCTTGAGGCTGCCAATCACATGAAACTCGGTCGGGCCGCTCATGGCGTGGTACACCGTCGGGTCGGCGTCCACCGCCGCGAAGGTGCGGGCCACTTCTTCCGGCCACGGGATGACGCGGCACACGTGGTGGTCGTAAAAAATCCGTGAGGCGGCGAGGTATTCCGGGTCCTGGTAGGTGCCGGCCTGTTCGTGTTTGAGCAGGGTTTCATGCACGCCTTCAGGCAGCAGTTTGCGCAGGCGGTTGGCCTCGCTGACCCACGTGCGCATGCAGGTGGGCGAGTTGGCCGGGATAAACGCGCGCAAGCCCTTGGGCTGTAGAATCGCGTGCTCGCTGCCGAGCATGCCGCCCCAGGATTGCCCGAGGATCGCGTAGTTGTCGCTGATCTGCAGGTGGTCCAGCAGGTTGTTCAGCTCTTCAAGGAACAGGCCAATGGTCCAGAACGACGGGTCTTTGTCCGGCAAGTGGGTGGAGCGGCCATTGCCCAGTTGGTCGTAGTGAATCACCGCATGGCCGCTGGCAGCCACGTCTTTAAAGGCGTCGACATAGTCATGGGTGCAGCCGGGGCCGCCGTGGATGATCACCAACGGTGTACGGCCGGTGGTCAGGTCGCCAGTGACGCGGTACCAGGTCTGGTAGGCGCCGAATGCCGCATAACCTTCGCGCACTTTCTCGATGAATTCCATTTCGTACCCTGCTCTGAAAAAAAGGATCAGGGCTACGATAGTCCGCACGTGAAGTTTAAGTAACTAGCAAAACAGCTAGGTTTTGCCCACGGGTCAGTCTTCCAGCAAGCGGTAATGCGTGGCGCGAACCACCGCCTGCACGCGGTTCTTGGCCCCCAACTTGTGCATCGCCGAGGCCAGGTGCAGGGTGACCACCGCCAGCGAGCGGCTCAACTGGGTGGCGATTTCGGCAGCGGTCAGGCCGTCGGCAGCCCATTTCAGGCATTCACGCTCGCGTTTGGTCAGGTGAATATGCGGGTAAGTGCGCAGTTCTTTGCTGAACAGCGGGTAGGCCGCTTCCTGCAGGGCATGGGTGATCAGGCTGAAGTCCGCCAGGGTTTGCTGCGCATCCTTCAACACCGTGCTGGCCTTGCCGGTGCGCAAGCCGGTGAGTGACGCGAAGCCGCCGCGAGGCAGGTGAATCGGCACGCTGACGCCGCAGGTCAGTTGGCGTTCATGCAGGTAAGAGGACACGGGAGCGTGGCAGGGGTCGATGATTTTTTGCAGCGCGGTCTGGGCTTTTGCCTCGTAGGACCATACGAACGGGGACACCGTGCTCAGGGCCAGGTGTTGCACCGGGTCGATCTGGTAAAACCCTTCGCTGCACCATAACGCATGCCAGTCGGGCGGCGTGTTGCGCAGTTCCAGCACCGAGGGCGTGATCAGCGAGCCGTCCTGGTCGATGGGCACCGGCGTGTAGTCGTACACCAGCGCGTCGAAGCCCAGTTGCTGGGCCAGGATAAAGGTATTGTCCATCTGCTCATCCAGGCTCCTGCCCGGCATCAGACGATTATTGAAGGCAGTCAGCCTGGTCAGCATCCGTTCTGCTCCCGAATTCATTTGAATCTCGACTTGCGGCAAGTAGAATGCCACGCCCCGGCGAAGGACTGCCAGGCCAAACCTATAAGAAATACTAGGTTATGGACGCACGGCATCCTCGGTAGTGTTGGCCAGATTAACGGCCGCTACCTGCCAGGCCGATACAACACAAGGAATGTATGCATGTGGCGTGAAATTGCCCCCGACCAGCAGTACAACGTGCAAGTCGATGGCCATAACCTCGTGGTCTACAGCTTTGGCGCTGGCGATGAGGTGCTCTTGTGTCTCAATGGCGGCCCGGGCCTGCCATGTGACTACTTGCGCGACGCCCATGGCTGGCTCAAAGAGCATAACCTGCGAGTGGTTGCATTCGACCAGCTTGGCACTGGCGCATCAGCCAGACCGACTGATGTTTCCTTGTGGGAAATCAGCCGTTATGTCGAAGAAGTCGAAACCGTGCGCCAGGCCCTCGACCTGGGCCGCGTGCACCTGCTCGGGCATTCCTGGGGCGGCTGGCTGGGCATCGAGTACGCCATCCATTACCCCGATGCGCTGAAAAGCCTGATCCTCGAAAACACCGTCGGCGACATTCCGCACCTGTCCCAGGAACTCGAACGCCTGCGCGGCGCCCTCGGCAGCGAAACCGTGGCCATGATGCAGCGTCATGAAGCCATGGGCACTCTGGACCACCCGCAGTACCAGGCCGCCATCACCTTGCTTAATTACCGCCACGTCTGCCGCCTGGACGAATGGCCGGAGCCGGTCAAACGCTCGCTCGGCGACTGGAACATGGGCCCGTACGAAACCATGCAAGGCCCCAACGAATTCCTCTATATCGGCAACCTCAAGGACTGGAACCGCATCCCCGAGATGGCCGAGTTCAACATGCCGATCCTGATCACCACCGGCCAGCACGATGAGCTCACGCCCGCCTGCGCCCATCGCATGAAGCTGGCCGCCAGGCATGCCGAGTTGCACGTGTTCCCCAACAGCAGCCACATGCCTTTTTATGAGGAGCCCCACGCGTACTTCCCGGTGCTGCTGGACTTCCTCGCGCGTCACCGGGGCTGACGGATGAACCTGGCGCGCTACCGTTTTGTGCTGTCCCGGCCGCTGCAATTGCTGCCGGTGCTGTTTGGCATCAGCCTGATCACCTTTGTGCTGGTGCGCTCGATCCCGGGCGACCCGGCCCGGGCCTTGCTCGGCTCGCGCAGTACGCCGGATGCCTTGCTGAAAATCCGCGCCCAATACGGCCTGGATCAGCCGTTGTGGCTGCAATATTTCTACTTCCTGAAGAACCTGCTCAAGGGCGACCTCGGCCAATCGCTGCTGTACAAAGTCGATGCCTTGAAGCTGATCGTCACCCGCATCGAGCCGACCCTGGTGCTGGTGCTTGGCAGCGTGCTGCTGGCGCTGTTGATTGCGCTGCCGCTGGCGACATGGGCGGCGCGCAATAAAGGCGGCTGGGCGGACAACCTGATCCGTGTGTTCACCACTGTCGGCCTGGGCATGCCGGCGTTCTGGCTGGGCTTGATGTTGATTCTGTTGCTGAGTGTGAAGTGGGGCCTGTTCCCGGTGTCTGGCTACGGCCGCACCTGGCTGGACAAGGCCCACCATATGCTGCTGCCGTGCCTGACCATCGCCCTGGCGCTGTCGGCGGTGCTGGTGCGCAACCTGCGCGCGAGCATGCTGATGGAATTGCAGGCCGATCACGTCACCGCCGCGCGGGCGCGTGGGCTGTCCGAGGCCGCCGTGTTCCGTCGGCATGTGTTGCCCAATTCGCTGGTGCCGGCGGTCAACCTGCTGGCGGTGAACATCGGCTGGCTGATCAGCGGCACGGTGGTGATCGAGAGCCTGTTCGCCATTCCCGGTATCGGCCAATTGCTGGTGCGCGGCATTTTCACCCGTGACTACATGGTGGTGCAGGGCGTGGCCATGGTGCTGGCCTGTGCGACGGTGGTGGTCAACTTCGTCGCCGACGTGGTGACGGTGGCCCTCGACCCACGGGTGAACATGCAATGAGCAGCCGCCCACTGATTGCCCCGTGGCGTTTGCGCCTGCGTTTCGGTTTTCGCAATGGCCGGCTGACGGCGGCGTGGGGCCTGCTGATCCTGCTGGTGTGGTTGGCCCTGGCGCTGTTTGCACCCTGGGTCGCACCCTTTGACCCGATTGCGCAGAACACTGACATCAGTTTGCTCGGGCCTAGCCTGGCGCACCCGTTCGGCACGGATAACTACGGGCGAGACATCCTTTCGCGGGTGATCTGGGGCGCGCGCATCGACCTGCAACTGGCCATTGTCGGGGTGATTTTTCCGTTCATGATCGGCACCTTCGTCGGCGCGGTTTCCGGCTACATCGGCGGGCGCTTCGACAGCTTCTGCATGCGCGTGATCGACGTGATCCTGGCATTCCCGTTTCTTGTGCTGATGCTGGCGATCATGGCGATTCTCGGCCCAGGCTTGAAAAGCTTTTATATCGCCATGGCGCTGGTGGGCTGGGTGTCGTATGCGCGGCTGATCCGCTCGCAGATTCTGGTGCTCAAGGAAAGCGAGTTTGCGCTGGCCGCCAAAAGCCTGGGCTTTGGCCATGGGCGCATTCTGTTCCGGCATTTGCTGCCCAATGCCATGTTCGGTTCGATTGTGTTTTCCATGTCTGACGCCGTGCTGGTGCTGCTCAATGGCGCCGCCGTGAGTTACCTGGGCCTGGGCGTGCAACCGCCGACCGCCGAGTGGGGCACGATGGTGGCCGAAGGGCAGGCGTTTATCACCACGGCCTGGTGGATTTGCACCTTTCCGGGCCTGGCCATCGTCACGCTGGCCATGGGCTTCAGCCTGCTCGCCGATGGCGTGGCGCAAGTGTTGGGGGACCGCGCATGAGCCTGCTGCAAGTGCGTGACCTCAGCGTGATCGCCAACAATGCCGGGCGCGATGTCACCTTGGTCGACCGCGTGTCCTTTGACTTGGCCGAGGGTGAAATCCTCGGCCTGGTGGGCGAGAGTGGCTCGGGCAAGACCCTGACCTGTCGCGGGTTGATGCGCCTGCTGCCATCGCCCAACTTGCGCGTGCAAGGCGCTGCTGTGCGCCTGGTCGGGCAGGATCTTTTGACGCTGGACGATGCCGGCATGCGCGCCGTGCGCGGCGGGCAACTGGGCATGATCTTCCAGAACCCCAGCAGCCACCTGGACCCGTTGATGCGCATCGGCGAGCAGATCGCCGAGGGCATTCGCCTGCACCAGGGCGCGTCGAAAAAAGACGCGCGACTGCAAGCCATCGACGTGCTGCGCCAGGTCGGCATTCCCGATCCCAAGGCGCGGGTCGACAACTACCCCCACGAGTTTTCCGGTGGCATGCGCCAGCGCGCGATGATCGCTGTGGCGCTGGGCTGCAACCCGAAAGTGCTGATTGCCGACGAGCCGACCACCGCCCTTGATGTCACCGTGCAGGCGCAAATCCTGCGCCTGTTACTGGAGCTGCGCGACCAGCGCGGCCTGTCGATCATCATGATCACCCACGACCTCGGTGTGGTGGCGCAAACCTGTGATTCCATCGCGGTGATGTACGCCGGGCGCCTGTGTGAGCACGGCAGCAAATACGAGTTGCTGGCCAACCCGCAACACCCGTACACCGCCGGCCTGATTGATTGCCAGCCCGCCCACAGCAGTGGGCACGCGTTGCTGCGCACGATTCCCGGCCAGCCGCCGTTGCTGGACGCACTGCCGCAAGGGTGTCGCTTTAACCCGCGCTGTGCGCAGGCGGGCGCCTTGTGCACGCAGTTGTTGCCGGAAGGCGCGCGGGTGGCGTGTCACTATCCTTTGGGAGACCGATCATGAGCCTGTTGCAGATCAAGGACCTTGAGGTGCGTTTCGCAGCGTCCGGTACCGGTGTGTTCGGCCTTAATAAACAGTGGGTGAGGGCGGTCAATGGTGTCTCGCTGAACCTGGCCGCCGGTGAAACCCTGGGGCTGGTGGGCGAGTCCGGCAGCGGCAAGAGCACGCTCGGCCGGGCGATTCTGCACCTCAACCCGATCAGCGCTGGCCAAGTGCTGTTCGATGGCGTCGACATGGCCCACGGCAGCGCTATTGATATCGCCCGCCTGCGCCATGAAACCGCGATGATCTTCCAGGACCCGTACGCCGCGCTGAACCCGCGCCATACCATCGGCGAAACCCTTGCCGAAGTGTTGCGCGTGCAGCGCAAGGTCGCGCCGCAGCAGATACCGGCCCGCGTGAATGAACTGCTCGATCTGGTCGGCCTGCGCCCCGAATTGGCCAGCCGCAAACCCGGCTCTTTGAGCGGCGGTCAGTGCCAGCGTGTGGGTATCGCGCGGGCGCTGGCGGTGGAACCGCGCTTGATCATCGCCGATGAATGCGTGGCGGCGCTGGATGTGTCGATCCAGGGCCAGATCATCAACCTGTTGCTGGAACTGCAGCAGCGCATGAACCTGGCGATCCTGTTTATCGCCCATGACCTGGCCATCGTGCGGCGCCTGTGCGACCGCGTGGCGGTGATGTACTTGGGCAAAATCGTCGAGGAAGGCCCGGTGGAAGCGGTGTTTACCGCACCGCGCCATCCGTACACGGCGGCGTTGATCGAGGCGATCCCCGAGATCGATCCGCATCGGCCGTTGCCTGCAGAACCTTTGCCCGGTGAGCCGCCGAGCCCGCTGAATTTGCCCACAGGCTGTGCCTTTCACCCGCGTTGCCGGTACGCCCGAACGATGTGTTCCGTGGTGTTGCCGCCGACGCATTTCCTGCACGAGCATCGATACAGTTGCGTGCTTGAAGCGCCATTAACCCTTTCTGCCGTCCTAAACAAGGAGTTATGACATGCAATCCCGCCATTTGAAGTTGCTCGCCGCCGCTACGTTGACCGCGTGGTCCCTTACTGCCGGCCTGGCCCAGGCCGCCGGTGTGCTGACCATCGGCTGCCGTGAAGACAGCACCACGTTCGACCCGATCAAAAGCGCGCAAAACCGCGACACCTGGGTGTTTGCCAACGTCTACGACACGCTGGTGCGCGTGGATAACCTGGGCACCAAGATGGAGCCGGGCCTGGCAGAAAGCTGGGACATTTCCAAGGACGGCCTGACCTACACCTTCAAGCTGCGCGAGGCGAAGTTTTCCGACGGCTCGCCGATCACCGCCGACGACGCAGCGTTCAGCCTGTTGCGTATCCGCGACAACAAGGCCTCGCTGTGGAGCGACCCGTTCAGCCTGATCAACACCGCCAAGGCGTCGGACCCGCACACCCTGGTGGTCACCCTGAAAACTCCGGCTGTGGCCTTTCTCTCGCAATTGGCGTCGCCGACGGTGTCGATCCTGTCGGAAAAAGCCATGACCAAGATGGGCGAAGACGCTTACTCGGAAAACCCGGTGACGTCCGGCGCGTTTACCGTGGACGAGTGGCGCAAGGGCGACCGGGTGATTTTGAAGAAGAACCCGAATTTCTGGCAGGCCAACAACGTGAGCCTGGATGGTGTTGAGTGGGTGTCGGTTACCGACGACAACACGCGCATGCGCATGGTGCAGAACAACGAGCTCGACACGGCGATCTTCGTACCTTTCTCCCGCGTGGAAGAGCTGAAAAAAGACAAGAACGTGGTGATCCACTCCGACCCGTCGACCCGCGAAGACCACTTGCTGATCAACCACTCCCACGGCTTGCTGGCCAAACCGCAAGTGCGCGAGGCGCTGGACATGGCCATCGACAAACAATCGCTGGTCAAGACCGCCACTTACGGTCAGGGCACCGTGGCCTATTCCTACATCCCGAAAGGCTCGCTGTACCACTACGCCAATAACCTGCAACGCCCGTATGACCCGACCGCCGCCAAGAAGCTGCTGGAAGAGGCCGGTGCCAAGGACTTGAAGCTCAACTACGTGGTCAACGCCGGCAACGAAGCCGACGAGCAGATTGCGGTGATCATCAAGGACCAGTTGGCCAAGGTCGGCGTGACCGCCAACCTGCAGAAAGTCGACCCGACCCAAAGCTGGCAGATGCTGGTGGACGGTGAGTACGATGTTTCGGTGATGTACTGGACCAACGACATCCTCGACCCGGACCAGAAAACCACCTTCGTGCTCGGCCACGACACCAACCAGAACTACATGACCCGCTACAAGAACGACAAGGTCAAGGCACTGGTGGCGGCCGCGCGGATCGAGGCTGATCCGGTCAAGCGTGAGCAGATGTACGTCGAGTTGCAGAAGCTGGCGAAACAGGATGTGAACTGGATCGACCTGTACTACAGCCCGTACATCAACATCTCACGCAAGAATGTGAGCAACTTCCTGCAGAACCCGCTGGGGCGTTTCACCTTGGAAGAAGTGGTGAAAAACTAAACTTCTAAACCCAACGCGGGGCGAAACCTGTGGCGAGCGGGCTTGCCCCGCGTTGGGCTGCGAAGCAGCCCCCGTAGAGCCGGCGCGGTCTAATACAGCGATCGTGGTGGCAGGTTTTGGGGCCGCTTCGCAGCCCAGCGCGGGGCAAGCCCGCTCGCCACAACAGCCACTTCCACAGGTTGGTTCGTGGCAGGTCAGCGGTTATTGCGCATCAAACGCCTGCCCATTAATGCCCGCACTGTCCGGCCCCATCAGGTACAGGTACACCGGCATGATATCTTCCGGCGCCGGCCTTTCCATCGGGTTTTCCCCTGGGTATGCCTGAGCGCGCATGCTGGTACGCGTGCCGCCTGGGTTGATGCTGTTGGAACGCACCGACGCGACATCCTCCAGCTCATCGGCCAGGGTTTGCATCAAGCCTTCAGTCGCGAACTTCGACACGCCGTACGCGCCCCAGTAGGCACGGCCCTTGCGCCCGACGCTGCTGGAGGTGAACACCACCGACGCATCCTGGGACAGCTTGAGCAGCGGCAGCAACGTGCTGGTCAGCATGAACATCGCGTTGACGTTGACGTGCATCACCCGCATGAAATTCTCACCGGACAGCTGCTCGATCGGCGTGCGCGGGCCGATGATCGAGGCGTTGTGCAGCAGGCCGTCGAGGCGGCCGAACGCCTTTTCGATCATCGCGGCCAGCTCATCGTATTGATGGGGCAGGGCGGTCTCGAGGTTGAACGGGATCACCACCGGTTGCGGTTGGCCTGCCGCTTCGATTTCGTCATACACCTGAGCCAGGTTGGCTTCGGTTTTGCCCAGCAACAGCACGGTAGCGCCATGGGCGGCGTAGGTTTTTGCCGCCGCCGCGCCAATCCCGCGACCGGCGCCGGTCACCAGGATCACCCGGCCTTTGAGCAGTTCTGGACGTGCGCAGTAATCAAACATAAATAGCCTCGACAGAATTCAAGATGTTGCAGCTCTTGAAGTGGAATCCATTTCAGGTGGGAGCTGGCTTGCCTGCGATAGCAGAGTGCCTGTCTCCAGATGTGCTGGCTGGCAGACCGCTATCGCAGGCAAGCCAGCTCCCACATTGATCTCAGTGTTGGCGAGATCGTCCAACAATCAGCAACTGCACAGTGCGTTATCCAGCACCTTGCGCAGTTCCAGCGGGTGGTCCACCACGACATCGGCGCCCCAGTTGCGGGGGTTGTCGTCCGGGTGGATGTAGCCGAACGTGACCGCTGCGGTACGGGTGCCGGCGTCGCGGCCGGATTCGATATCGCGCAGGTCATCGCCCACGAACAGCACGCTGGCCGGGTCCAGGTCGAGCATCTTGCACGCCAGGATCAGCGGCTCTGGGTCTGGCTTGCTGTTTTTCACGTGGTCCGGGCAGATCAGCAGCGCCGACCGCTCGGCCAGGCCCAGCTGCTGCATGATCGGTTCGGCAAAGCGCAGCGGCTTGTTGGTGACCACGCCCCAGACCAGGTTGGATTTTTCGATGTCCTGCAGCAGTTCTTCCATGCCGTCGAAGAGCTTGCTGTGGATCGCGCAGCCCTTGAGGTAGCGCTCCAGAAACTCCAGGCGCAACGCTTCAAAGCCTGGGGATTCCGGGTCCATCGAGAAGGTCACGGCAACCATCGCCCGTGCGCCGCCGGAGATTTCATCGCGAATGTGCTGGTCGTTGATCGGCGCCAGGCCGCGGTCGGCACGCATCGCCTGGCAGATCGCGATGAAGTCCGGCGCGGTGTCCAGCAATGTACCGTCCATATCGAAGAGAACCGCTCGCAACTTCACAGGCTTACTCCTCGCGCAGGGTCTGGATCATGTAGTTGACGTCAACGTCGTTGGCCAGCTTGTAGTGCTTGGTCAGCGGGTTGTAGGTCAGGCCGATGATGTCTTTGACGGTCAGCCCGGCGTGGCGGCTCCAGGCGCCCAGCTCGGAAGGACGGATGAATTTCTTGAAGTCGTGGGTGCCGCGCGGCAGCAACTTCATGATGTATTCGGCGCCGATGATCGCGAACAGGTAAGCCTTGGGGTTGCGGTTGATGGTGGAGAAGAACACCTGGCCGCCTGGCTTGACCATGCGGAAACAGGCGCGAATCACCGAGGAGGGGTCTGGCACGTGCTCGAGCATCTCAAGGCAGGTGACCACGTCGAACTGCTCGGGCATTTCTTCGGCCAGGGCTTCGGCGGTGATCTGGCGGTATTCCACGCTGACGCCGGATTCCAGCTGGTGCAGTTGCGCGACGGCCAGCGGGGCTTCGCCCATGTCGATGCCCATCACGGTGGCGCCACGCTGGGCCATCGCTTCGCTGAGGATGCCGCCGCCGCAGCCGACGTCGAGTACCTTTTTGCCGGCCAGGTTGACGCGTTCGTCAATCCAGTTGACCCGCAGCGGGTTGATGTCGTGCAGGGGTTTGAACTCGCTTTCGCGGTCCCACCAGCGGTGAGCCAGGGCTTCGAATTTGGCGATTTCGGCGTGGTCGACGTTGCTCATGGTGAATCCTCTAAATCTGATAAATCGGTTTGCAGGTGTTCAAGCGTAGGTGCAAACCCTGCGTTATTCGCTGTGCCCGCTGATGCGTTGGCCCCAGGCAATGGCCGTGGCGGTCAACTGTTGTTCATCCATGCGGGTCAATTGCCGGTCGTCGAGCAACTGCTTGCCGGCGACCCAAAGGTGTTTCACGCAATCGCGTCCGGTGGCATAGATAAGCTGTGAGACCGGATCGTAGATCGGTTGTTGCGCCAGCCCCGAAAGATCAAAGGCCACGATGTCGGCAGCCTTGCCGACCTCAAGTGAGCCAATCTCGCTTTCCAGGCCCATGGCGCGCGCGCCGTTGAGCGTGGCCATGCGCAGGGCGCGGTGGGCGTCCAGGGCGGTGGCCGAACCGGCGACGGCTTTGGCCAGCATGGCGGCGGTACGGGTTTCGCCGAGCAGGTCGAGGTCATTGTTGCTGGCGGCGCCGTCGGTGCCGATCGCCACGTTGACGCCAGCCTGCCACAGACGCTCCACCGGGCAAAAGCCGCTGGCCAGTTTCAGGTTCGATTCCGGGCAATGGATGACGCTGGTGTTGCTTTCTACCAGCAAAGCCAGGTCGTCCTCGCTGATTTGGGTCATATGAACGGCCTGGAAGCGCGGGCCAAGCAGGCCGAGGCGGCCCAGGCGCGCGAGTGGGCGTTCGCCGGTCTGCTCGACGGCCTGCTGCACTTCGAAGGCGGTTTCGTGCACGTGCATATGGATCGAGGCGTCCAGCTCTTCGGCAATTATCCGGATCTTTTCCAGGTTTTCATCGCACACGGTGTACGGCGCGTGGGGCCCGAAGGTGATCCGGATGCGCGGATGGTGCTTGAGGTCGCCGAACAGCTCGATGCCCTGGCGAATCGCCTCGTCGGCCGTGCTGGCGCCGGGAATCGGGAAGTCGAGGATCGGAATCGCGATCTGCGCGCGCATGCCGCTGTTGTGCACGCAGTCGCTGGCGACCTTGGGGTAGAAGTACATGTCGCAGAAGCAGGTGATGCCGCCCTTGAGCTGCTCGGCGATGGCCAGGTCGGTGCCGTCGCGCACGAAGGCTTCATCGACCCACTTGGCTTCGGCGGGCCAGATGTGTTTTTCCAGCCAGGTCATCAGCGGTAAATCGTCGGCCAGCCCGCGAAACAGGCTCATCGCCGCATGGCCGTGGGCGTTGATCAAGCCCGGGCTGAGCAGCATGCCCGGCAGCTCGCGCACCTCGGTGGCGGCCAGCTTGAATGCCGCGGCCCGTGGCCCGATAAAGGCGATGCGACCATCGCGGATGCCCAGGCCATGTTCCTTGAGCACCACGCCGGCAGGTTCGACAGGTACCAGCCAGGTCGGCAGCAGCAATAAGTCGAGCGGGGCGGCAGTGGAGGTCATCGCAGGCTTCTTCCCGGGCAGCTATAAAAGAAGGGCGAAGTATACCCGAGCGTCCTGGCTGGCGGATCGCTATAATCGGCGGCTTTTGTTCATGAGTGCGGGGTAAGGGATGCGCGAGCGACTGTTAGCAGCGGAGAAAGTGAAAGCCATCGAATGGCGTGATGGCGCGCTGCACCTGCTCGATCAGCGTGCCTTGCCGTCTCGGGAAACCTGGGTTGCCTGCACCTCTGTGGCTGAAGTGGCCGATGCCATACGCACGATGGTGGTGCGCGGCGCGCCGGCCATTGGTATCAGCGCCGCCTATGGCCTGGTGCTCGCCGCGCGTGAACGCATCGCTGAAGGCGGCGACTGGCAGGCCGCGTGGGAAGAAGACTACGCGCTGTTGGCTGATAGCCGGCCGACAGCCGCGAACCTGTTCTGGGCCTTGAAGCGCATGCGCGATCGCCTGGACCGCATCAAGAAGCACGCCGACCCGGTGGCGGCGCTGGAGGCGGAAGCGATTGCGATCCATGAAAGTGATCGGGAGGCCAATGTGGTCATGGCCCAGTTGGGCCTCGAGCGGATTCGCAAGCACCAGGGCAACGCCCAGGCGATCCTGACCCACGGCAATGCCGGCGCACTGGCCACAGGCGGCGTCGGCACGGCCCTCGGGGTGGTTCGCGCCGCGTTTCTGGAGGGGTTGGTCGAGCATGTCTATGTCAACGAGACGCGCCCTTGGCTGCAAGGTTCGCGGCTGACGGCGTGGGAGCTGGCAGGCGAGGGTATTGCGGCGACGGTGAATGCTGACTCGGCTGGCGCGCATATCCTCAAGACCAAGGGCGTGACCTGGGTGATCGTCGGCGCCGACTGCATTGCCGCCAACGGTGATGTGATCGGCACGATCGGCACGTACCAGTTGGCCGTGTGCGCGATGCACCATGGCGTGCGCTTTATGGTGGTGGCGCCAAGCTCGACACTCGATTTGATGATGGCCACGGGTGAAGACGTCGCTTTGGAGGAGCGTGATCCCGGTGAGTTGCTGGAGGTCATGGGGCAACGGTTGGACGTGGCCGCTTTGAATCCCGTGTTCGACGTAACCCCGGCTGATCTGATTGATGTGATCGTGACCGAAAAAGGCATCGTCGAACGCCCGGACACCGCCAAGCTGGCCAAGTTGATGTGCCGTAAGCGCCTGCATTGAGGGGTTGGCGACTGTCAGACGGCTATCGGGGGCAAGCCCCCTCCCACATTTTGACTGTGTTCACACTTCGAGTGTGGGAGGGGGCTTGCCCCCGATTGGCCTTATAAGTCAATAAAACCCTTGGATCTGCCCTCAAAAAACAGCACCACCCTACCTCTGAGCCCCTCTCGTCGCCCTCAGGCCCGTCATCCGTCAACTAACTATGCTCCATGCGCATCTGGGGGATAGGTGCGTGGCGGCGATTGTGATAACATCCGGCGGTTTCCAGGGCTGCCTCAAGGGGCTGCCCATAACGTGCAGATCCGTGTCATAACTCGTTGATTTGTCGTAAGTCGTTGTCAGGCACTCTGCCGGCAGCGGCGAGCTTCGTTCGTCCCATAGGATGTGACGAGGTTTCACCCGAAAAAGGAATCAGGCTTCTCATGGGCGAACTGGCCAAAGAAATCCTCCCGGTCAATATCGAAGACGAGCTGAAACAGTCCTACCTCGACTACGCGATGAGCGTAATTGTCGGTCGAGCACTGCCTGATGCGCGCGATGGCTTGAAGCCCGTGCACCGGCGTGTGCTGTTCGCGATGAGCGAGCTGGGTAACGACTGGAACAAGCCGTACAAGAAATCTGCCCGTGTTGTCGGTGACGTGATCGGTAAGTATCACCCTCACGGCGACACTGCGGTGTACGACACCATCGTTCGGATGGCGCAGCCGTTTTCCCTGCGCTACCTGCTGGTAGACGGCCAGGGCAACTTCGGTTCGGTCGACGGCGACAACGCTGCGGCCATGCGATACACCGAAGTGCGCATGACCAAGCTGGCGCACGAGCTGCTGGCCGACCTGCACAAAGAAACCGTGGACTGGGTGCCGAACTACGACGGCACCGAAATGATCCCGGCCGTCATGCCGACCAAGATCCCCAACCTGCTGGTCAACGGCTCCAGCGGTATCGCCGTCGGCATGGCGACCAACATCCCGCCACACAACCTCGGTGAAGTCATCGACGGTTGCCTGGCCCTCATCGACAACCCTGAGCTGACCGTCGATGAGCTGATGCAATACATCCCCGGTCCGGACTTCCCGACCGCCGCGATCATCAACGGTCGCGCCGGCATCATCGAAGCCTACCGCACCGGTCGCGGCCGCATTTACATGCGCGCCCGCTCGATCATCGAAGACATCGACAAGGTCGGTGGCCGTCAGCAGATCGTCATCACCGAACTGCCTTACCAGTTGAACAAGGCGCGTCTGATCGAGAAGATCGCCGAGCTGGTTAAAGAGAAGAAGCTGGAAGGCATCACCGAGCTGCGCGACGAGTCCGACAAAGACGGTATGCGCGTAGTGATCGAACTGCGTCGTGGCGAAGTGCCTGAGGTGATCCTCAACAACCTCTATGCCCAGACCCAGCTGCAAAGCGTGTTTGGCATCAACGTGGTTGCACTGATCGACGGCCGTCCGCGCATCCTGAACCTCAAGGATCTGCTGGAAGCCTTCGTGCGTCACCGCCGCGAAGTGGTTACCCGCCGTACCGTGTTCGAACTGCGTAAAGCGCGCGAACGTGGTCACATCCTGGAAGGCCAGGCCGTTGCCCTGTCGAACATCGACCCGGTCATCGCCCTGATCAAGGCTTCGCCGACGCCGTCGGAAGCTAAAGAAGCGCTGATCAAGATGCCGTGGGAATCCAGCGCCGTTGTGGCGATGGTTGAGCGCGCCGGCGCCGATTCGTGCCGCCCCGAGACCCTCGACCCGCAATACGGTCTGCGTGACGGCAAGTACTTCCTGTCGCCGGAACAGGCCCAGGCCATTCTGGAACTGCGCCTGCACCGCCTGACCGGTCTGGAGCACGAGAAGCTGCTGGCCGAGTACCAGGAAATCCTCAACCAGATCGGCGAGTTGATCCGCATCCTCAGCAGCGCCGTGCGCCTGATGGAAGTGATCCGCGAAGAACTGGAAGTGATCCGCGCCGAATACGGCGATGTGCGTCGCACCGAAATCCTTGATGCGCGCCTCGACCTGACCCTGGGTGACATGATCCCGGAAGAAGAGCGCGTGGTGACCATCTCCCACGGTGGCTATGCCAAAACCCAGCCGTTGGCTGCGTACCAGGCCCAGCGTCGTGGTGGTAAAGGCAAATCGGCTACCGGCGTGAAGGATGAGGACTACATTGCTCACCTGCTGGTCGCCAACAGCCACACCACGCTGCTGCTGTTCTCCAGCAAAGGCAAAGTGTACTGGCTGAAAACCTACGAAATCCCGGAAGCCTCGCGTGCCGCCCGTGGTCGCCCGTTGGTCAACCTGCTGCCGCTGGACAGTGATGAATACATCACCACCATGCTGCCGGTCGAGGAATACACCGAAGGTCACTTCATCTTCATGGCCACCGCCAAAGGCACCGTGAAGAAGACCCCGCTGGAATCCTTCAGCCGTCAGCGCAGCGTGGGCCTGATCGCCCTGGAGCTGGACGAAGGCGACGTGCTGATCTCCGCTGCCATCACCGACGGCGAGCGTGAAGTCATGCTGTTCTCCGACGGCGGCAAAGTAACGCGCTTCAAGGAATCCGACGTGCGTGCCATGGGCCGTACCGCCCGCGGTGTGCGCGGCATGCGTCTGCCAGAAGGGCAGAAGCTGATTTCGATGCTGATTCCGGAAGAAGGCAGCCAGATCCTCACCGCTTCGGCGCGTGGTTATGGCAAGCGCACGGCGATCACCGAGTTCCCGGAGTACAAGCGTGGCGGCCAGGGCGTTATCGCCATGGTCAGCAACGATCGCAACGGCCGTCTGGTCGGCGCGGTCCAGGTGCTCGATGGCGAGGAAATCATGCTGATTTCCGACCAGGGCACCCTGGTGCGTACCCGTGTGGCCGAAGTGTCGAGCCTGGGCCGTAACACCCAGGGTGTGACCCTGATCAAGCTGGCCAAGGATGAAAAACTGGTCGGCCTGGAGCGTGTGCAGGAACCGTCGGAAGTTGAAGGCGAAGAGCTGGAAGAAGGTGAAGAGTTCGACGGCGAGGTGATCGCAGCTGGCGATGACAACGTCGACGAGCCAACCCTCGATGCTGCCGCAGACGAAGAAGAACCGCAGGAATAAGCGGACACACAGGGGGCGGATGAAGATTCGCCCCCTTGTTGTTTGTCCCCTTTGAAATACAAGTCCTTTGTCCGGACTCGGTCCATGTGGGAGCTGGCTTGCCT
Source organism: Pseudomonas sp. 14P_5.3_Bac1 (assembly GCF_025466135.1). Taxonomy (NCBI): domain Bacteria; kingdom Pseudomonadati; phylum Pseudomonadota; class Gammaproteobacteria; order Pseudomonadales; family Pseudomonadaceae; genus Pseudomonas; species Pseudomonas sp. 14P_5.3_Bac1. The sequence continues at coordinate 24,411 of NZ_JANLOF010000049.1, forward strand.
GCGATACAGGCACCTCGGTAGTTCAAGTGATACCGCGGTGATGCCATCGCAGGCAAGCCAGCTCCCACAGAGGTTCGCTCCAGAAAAGGGACGTTGCCAAACATGATTGCAGCCCCAACCAGATCAGAGTGAGATTGGATGTGAGCAAGAGAGCCTATAACTTCTGTGCCGGTCCCGCGGCGCTTCCTGAAGCAGTCCTGCAGCGCGCGCAGGGTGAACTCCTCGACTGGCATGGAAAAGGCCTCTCCGTGATGGAAATGAGCCATCGCAGCGATGAGTTCGTGTCCATTGCCACCAAGGCCGAGCAGGATCTGCGCGACTTGCTGGACATCCCCTCCCACTACAAAGTGCTGTTCCTGCAAGGCGGCGCCAGCCAGCAGTTTGCTCAACTGCCGCTTAACCTGCTGCCCGAAGACGGCACGGCCGACTATATCGACACCGGTATCTGGGGCCAGAAGGCCATTGAAGAGGCCTCGCGTTACGGTCACGTCAACGTGGCGGGCACAGCCAAGCCTTACGACTACTTCGCCATCCCTGGTCAGAACGAGTGGAAGCTCTCGAAAGACGCGGCCTATGTTCACTACGTAGCGAACGAAACCATCGGCGGCCTGGAGTTCGACTGGGTGCCGGAAGTGGGCGATGTGCCGTTGGTGTGCGACATGTCCTCGGACATCCTCTCGCGCCCGATCGATGTGTCCAAGTACGGCATGATCTACGCCGGGGCGCAGAAGAACATCGGCCCGAGCGGCATCCTGGTCAACATCATCCGTGAAGACCTGCTGGGTCGCGCTCGTTCGGTGTGCCCGACCATGCTCAACTACAAGGTCGCGGCCGATAACGGCTCGATGTATAACACGCCGCCGGCGTTCGCCTGGTACCTGTCTGGCCTGGTGTTCGAGTGGCTCAAAGAGCAGGGCGGTGTCGCCGCCATGGGCAAGCTCAACGAAGAGAAGAAGCGCACCCTGTACGACTTCATCGACGCCAGCGGCCTGTACAGCAACCCGATCAACCTGACCGACCGCTCGTGGATGAACGTGCCGTTCCGTCTGGCTGATGATCGCCTGGACAAGCCTTTCCTGGCCGGCGCCGACGAGCGCGGCCTGCTGAACCTCAAGGGCCACCGTTCGGTCGGTGGCATGCGCGCCTCCATCTACAACGCTGTCGACATCAACGCGATCCACGCGCTGGTTGCCTACATGGCAGAGTTCGAAAAGGAACACGGCTAATGTCTGAGCAAGAACTCAAGGCCCTGCGTGTACGCATTGACAGCCTGGACGAGAAAGTCCTGGAGCTGATCAGTGAGCGCGCGCGGTGCGCCCAGGAAGTGGCACGGGTAAAAATGGCGTCCCTGGCTGAAGGCGAAGTACCGGTTTTCTACCGGCCTGAGCGTGAAGCGCAGGTGCTCAAGCGCGTGATGGAGCGCAACAAGGGGCCATTGGGCAACGAAGAAATGGCGCGGTTGTTCCGTGAAATCATGTCCTCGTGCCTGGCGCTGGAGCAGCCGCTCAAAGTGGCTTACCTCGGCCCTGAAGGCACCTTCACGCAAGCGGCGGCCATGAAACATTTCGGCCACGCAGTGATCAGCAAGCCAATGGCGGCGATTGACGAAGTGTTCCGTGAAGTGGCGGCCGGTGCGGTGAACTTTGGCGTGGTGCCGGTGGAAAACTCCACCGAAGGCGCGGTCAACCACACGCTGGACAGCTTCCTTGAGCACGACATGGTGATTTGCGGCGAAGTCGAGCTGCGTATCCACCACCACCTGCTGGTGGGCGAGAGCACCAAGACCGACAGCATTAGCCGCATCTACTCCCACGCCCAATCCCTGGCCCAGTGCCGCAAGTGGCTGGACGCGCATTACCCGAATGTCGAGCGCGTGGCGGTGTCCAGCAACGCCGAAGCGGCCAAGCGGGTCAAGGGGGAGTGGAATTCGGCGGCAATCGCCGGCGATATGGCAGCGGGCCTGTATGGCCTGACGCGCCTGGCCGAGAAAATCGAGGACCGCCCGGACAACTCCACGCGCTTCTTGATGATTGGCAGCCAGGAAGTGCCGCCGACCGGCGACGACAAGACTTCGATCATTGTCTCCATGAGCAACAAGCCCGGCGCGCTGCATGAGCTGCTGGTGCCGTTCCACGACAACGGGATTGACCTGACGCGAATCGAGACACGTCCTTCGCGCAGCGGTAAATGGACTTATGTGTTCTTTATCGACTTCATCGGCCATCACCGCGACCCACTGGTCAAGGGCGTGCTGGAGAAAATCAGTCAGGAAGCCGTGGCACTCAAGGTGCTGGGCTCTTACCCGAAAGCGGTTTTGTGAGGCTTTAACATGAGTGGCAACTTCCTCGCCCTGGCTCAGCCGGGCGTGCAACAACTGTCGCCTTACGTTCCAGGCAAGCCTGTGGACGAGCTGGCGCGTGAGTTGAACCTGGACCCGTCGAAGATCGTCAAGCTGGCCAGTAACGAAAACCCGCTGGGCCCGAGTCCCAGGGTATTGGCGGCGATTCGTGACGAGTTGGCTGAGCTGACCCGCTACCCGGACGGGAATGGTTTTGCCCTCAAGTCTCTGCTGGCGCAAAACTGCCGGGTCGAGTTGAACCAGGTGACCCTGGGCAACGGCTCCAACGATATTCTTGAATTGGTCGGCCGTGCTTACCTGGCGCCTGGACTGAATGCGGTATTCAGCGAGCACGCGTTTGCCGTCTACCCGATCGTCACCCAGGCTGTCGGCGCCGACGCGCGCGTTATTCCGGCGAAGAACTGGGGGCACGACCTGCCGGCCATGCTGGCGGCCATCGACGGCCAGACCCGCGTGGTGTTTATCGCCAACCCGAATAACCCGACCGGCACCTGGTTCGATGCGCAAGCGTTGAACGACTTCCTGCAAGACGTGCCGGAGCATGTGCTGGTGGTGCTGGACGAGGCCTACATCGAGTACGCAGAAGGCAGCGACCTGCCGGATGGTCTGGATTTTCTCGCGGCTTACCCGAACCTGCTGGTGTCGCGCACCTTCTCCAAGGCCTACGGCCTGGCGTCGTTGCGGGTTGGCTACGGCTTGTCGACGGCGGTGGTGGCTGATGTGCTGAACCGCGTGCGCCAGCCGTTCAACGTCAACAGCCTTGCCTTGGCGGCTGCCTGTGCGGCGGTGAAGGACGCGGAGTACCTGGAAGAGGGTCGTCGCATCAACGAAAGCGGCATGCTGCAACTGCAGGAAGGTTTTCGTGAGTTGGGCTTGGGCTGGATTCCGTCCAAGGGCAACTTCATTTGCGTCGATCTTGCTCAAGTCGCCGCCCCGGTGTTCCAGGGGTTGCTGCGCGAAGGCGTGATCGTGCGCCCGGTGGCCAACTACGGCATGCCGAACCACCTGCGTATCACCATCGGATTGCCGGCGGAAAACAGCCGCTTCCTGGAGGCGTTGGCCAAGGTTCTGGCTCGTGGTTGATGTCACTGCATTGCAACCTGCTGTGCCTATGATCGGTCGCCTGGTGGTGGTGGGACTGGGATTGATCGGCGGCTCGTTTGCCAAAGGCCTGCGTGAAAGCGGGCTGTGCGGCGAAGTGGTAGGTGTGGACCTGGACCCGCAATCGCGCAAGTTGGCGGTTGAGTTGGGCGTGGTGGATCGCTGTGAAGCAGACCTGGCGCTGGCTTGCCAGGGTGCGGACGTGATCCAGCTCGCGGTGCCGATTCTGGCGATGGAGAAGCTGCTGGCCTTGCTGGCCGGCATGGACCTGGGGCAGGCAATTCTCACGGATGTCGGCAGTGCCAAGGGCAATGTGGTGCGCGCGGCGCAACGGGCGTTTGGCGGCATGCCTGCGCGTTTTGTGCCGGGCCACCCGATTGCCGGTTCCGAGCAGAGTGGTGTCGAGGCGTCCAATGCGCAGTTGTTCCGTCGTCATAAAGTGATCCTGACGCCGCTTGAGCAAACCGACCCGGCAGCTTTGGCTGTGGTCGATCGCCTGTGGCGTGAACTGGGTGCGGATGTCGAGCACATGCAGGTCGAGCGTCACGACGAAGTGCTGGCGGCGACCAGCCATTTGCCGCATTTGCTGGCTTTTGGCTTGGTGGATTCGCTGGCTAAACGTAACGAGAATCTCGATATTTTCCGCTACGCCGCCGGTGGTTTCCGCGATTTCACGCGTATTGCCGGCAGTGATCCGGTGATGTGGCATGACATCTTCCTTGCCAATCGCGAGGCGGTGTTGCGCACGCTGGACACCTTCCGCAGCGACCTCGACGCCTTGCGCGACGCGGTGGATGCCGGGGACGGCCATCAATTACTGGGCGTGTTCACCCGTGCGCGGGTGGCGCGTGAGCACTTCAGCAAAATTCTGGCGCGCCGGGCCTATATGGAAACTGCTGTGAACGCCGATGAGCAGACCTTTCTCGCCAACCCGGGTGGCCGCCTGAGCGGACAGATTCGGATGCCGGGCGACAAGTCGATCTCCCATCGCTCAATCATGCTCGGCTCACTGGCTGATGGCGTGACCGAGGTTGAAGGTTTCCTTGAGGGCGAAGATGCCCTGGCGACCTTGCAGGCGTTTCGCGACATGGGCGTGGTGATTGAAGGGCCGCACCATGGGCGCGTGACCATCCATGGCGTTGGCCTGCATGGCTTGAAGCCGGCGCCGGGGCCGATCTACCTGGGCAACTCCGGAACGTCGATGCGGCTGTTGTCCGGCTTGCTGGCGGCGCAGCGCTTCGACAGTGTGTTGACCGGCGATGCTTCGCTGTCCAAGCGCCCGATGAGCCGCGTGGCCAAGCCACTGCGCGAAATGGGCGCGGTGATTGAAACCGGGCCGGAAGGGCGTCCGCCGTTGACCATTCGCGGAGGTCAGGCATTAAAAGGCTTGACCTATACGCTGCCAATGGCCAGCGCGCAGGTCAAATCCTGCCTGTTGCTGGCGGGTTTGTATGCCGAGGGTAAAACCTCGGTGACCGAGCCTGCACCGACCCGTGACCACACCGAACGAATGCTGCGCGGCTTCGGTTATCCGGTGCAGGTGCGGGGCGCTACGGCGTCGGTTGAGTCGGGCCATGCGTTGACCTCCACGCATATTGAAGTGCCGGGGGACATTTCTTCTTCTGCATTCTTCCTGGTCGCGGCGTCGATTGCCGAGGGTTCCGAGCTGTTGCTGGAGCATGTGGGGATCAATCCGACACGGACCGGTGTGATCGATATCCTGCGGCTGATGGGCGCGGACATCACGCTGGAAAACCTGCGTGAGGTCGGCGGTGAGCCGGTCGCCGATCTGCGCGTGCGTGCTGCTGCGCTGAACGGCATCGAGATTCCCGAGGCGTTGGTGCCGCTGGCGATTGATGAGTTTCCGGTGTTGTTCATCGCGGCGGCCTGTGCTCAGGGCCGTACCGTGTTGCGCGGCGCTGCAGAGCTGCGCGTGAAGGAATCCGACCGTATCCAGGTAATGGCCGACGGTCTGCTGGCGTTGGGGGTGAAGTGTGAACCGACACCCGATGGGATTATCATTGACGGTGGCCTGATAGGCGGCGGCGAGGTGCATTCCCATGGCGATCACCGGATTGCCATGGCCTTCAGTGTGGCGTCCCTGCGGGCGACAGCGCCGATTCGTATCCGTGACTGTGCCAATGTGGCTACATCTTTTCCGAACTTTCTTACACTGTGTGCCCATGTCGGCATTCGTGTTGCCCAAGAGGCTCAATTGTGAATATCAAAGCACCGGTGATTACCATCGACGGGCCAAGCGGCTCGGGCAAAGGCACGATTGCCGGCATTTTGGCCAAGCGCCTGGGCTGGTGCCTGCTGGATTCCGGCGCGCTGTACCGTTTGCTGGCCTTTGCCGCGCGTAACCACGGCGTCGACCTGACCAACGAAGAATCCTTGAAGCTGCTGGCGGCGCATCTTGATGTGCAGTTTGTCGGCGCGACGGAAGGTCATCCGCAACGCATCATCCTCGAAGGCGACGATGTGACCGATGATCTGCGTAACGAACAAGTTGGCTCCTGGGCCTCGCAGGTTGCCGCGCTGCCGGCCGTGCGCGACGCGCTGCTGCAGCGCCAGCGGGCGTTTCAGGAACCGCCGGGCCTGGTCGCGGATGGTCGCGACATGGGCACCGTGGTGTTTCCAGACGCGCCGTTGAAGATTTTCCTCACCGCCAGCGCCGAAGAGCGGGCGCGCCGCCGTTACTTGCAGTTGAAGGGCAAAGTCGATGGTGTTAGTCTGTCGAGTCTGCTAGATGAGATCCGTGCACGCGATGAGCGTGATACCCAGCGTGCGGTAGCCCCGCTCAAGCCGGCGGCTGACGCCATACAGCTGGATTCCACGGAGTTATCCATCGAGCAGGTGCTGGAACGCATCTTGAGTGAAATCGCCATTCGCGATATCACCGGGTGACCAAGAAGGCTGCAGGGGACCAGTCATAGTCCTGCGGTGCTTCTTTTAATTGAAACTGACCCACACCGTCTGGGGTGTGGAGATGGGCGTATTCTTCGCCCTTATCAACAGGAATTAAAATGAGCGAAAGCTTTGCGGAACTCTTTGAAGAAAGCCTAAAAACCCTGAACCTTCAGGCAGGCTCCATCATCACCGGTGTTATCGTTGATATCGATTACCAAGCTCGCTGGGTAACCGTTCACGCTGGTCTGAAGTCTGAAGCTCTGATCCCGCTGGAACAGTTCTACAACGATGCTGGTGACCTGACTATCAATGTCGGTGACGAAGTTCACGTTGCTCTGGACTCGGTTGAAGACGGTTTCGGTGAAACCAAGCTGTCCCGTGAAAAAGCCAAGCGCGCTGAATGCTGGATTGTTCTCGAAGCAGCCTTCGCAGCTGAAGAAGTGGTCAAGGGCGTTATCAACGGTAAGGTTAAAGGCGGCTTCACTGTCGACGTTAACGGCATCCGTGCGTTCCTGCCAGGTTCTTTGGTCGACGTTCGTCCAGTGCGCGACACCACGCACCTGGAAGGCAAAGAACTCGAATTCAAGGTCATCAAACTCGACCAGAAGCGCAACAACGTTGTCGTTTCCCGTCGCAGCGTCCTGGAAGCAGAGAACTCCGCCGAGCGTGAGGCTCTGCTGGAATCCCTGCAGGAAGGCCAACAAGTCAAAGGTATCGTCAAGAACCTCACCGATTACGGCGCATTCGTCGATCTGGGTGGCGTCGATGGCCTGCTGCACATTACCGACATGGCTTGGAAGCGTATCAAGCATCCTTCTGAAATCGTCAACGTTGGCGACGAGATCGATGTCAAGGTTCTGAAGTACGATCGTGAGCGTAACCGCGTTTCCCTGGGCTTGAAGCAGCTGGGCGAAGATCCATGGGTTGCTATCAAAGCTCGTTACCCAGAAAGCACTCGCGTAACCGCGCGTGTTACCAACCTGACCGACTACGGCTGCTTCGCAGAGCTGGAAGAAGGCGTGGAAGGCCTGGTACACGTTTCCGAAATGGACTGGACCAACAAAAACATCCACCCTTCGAAAGTCGTACAAGTCGGCGACGAAGTGGAAGTTATGGTTCTGGACATCGACGAAGAGCGTCGTCGTATCTCCCTGGGCATCAAGCAGTGCAAATCTAACCCATGGGAAGATTTCTCTGGCCAGTTCAACAAGGGCGATAAAATCTCCGGCACCATCAAGTCGATCACCGATTTCGGTATCTTCATTGGTCTGGACGGCGGCATCGACGGCCTGGTTCACCTGTCCGACATCTCCTGGAACGAAGTTGGCGAAGAAGCTGTTCGTCGTTTCAAGAAGGGCGACGAGCTGGACACCGTTATCCTGTCGGTTGACCCAGAGCGCGAGCGCATCTCCCTGGGTATCAAGCAACTGGAAAGCGATCCGTTCTCCGAGTACGTTCAAGAGAACGACAAAGGCGCAATCGTTAAAGGCACTGTGAAAGAAGTTGACGCTAAAGGCGCCATCATCACTCTGGCCGACGATATCGAAGCGACTCTGAAAGCCTCCGAAATCAGCCGTGACCGCGTTGAAGACGCACGTAACGTTCTGAAAGAAGGCCAGGAAGTAGAAGCCAAGATCATCAGCGTTGACCGCAAGAGCCGTGTAATCCAGCTCTCCATCAAGTCGAAAGACGAGATCGAAGAGAAAGAAGCCATTCAGAGCCTGCGCGACAAGCCAGCCTCTTCTGAGCCTTCTGCTGGTCCTACCACTCTGGGCGACCTGCTGCGTGCACAGATGGAAAAACAGAACTAAGTTCTGTCAGACCATAGAAAAAGGGCGACTTCGGTCGCCCTTTTTTGTGCCTGAAATTCGTTGAATCAATACCGAGAACCAAGGTGCGCAGCACAGTGTCAGAACTGGCTATAGTTTTATTAAAAGCACGGTTGTCAGTGATGTTGTTTCAATAAGGATTTCGATGAACAAGTTTATTTTAATCTTCGCCGCAGTCATGCTTGCCGGCTGCTCTACCACCAGCGCCAAAACTCACGTCAAGCGCGGTGTCAGTGGTATCGAGGTCGACTGCTCGGGCCTCGGTGGCAATTGGAGCAAGTGCGAGAAGCGCGCTGCCCGCGAATGCAAGATGCAAGGCTATAAGGTCATCACCCGATCCAGCGATGCCAAGGATGAGGAGGGCGACTATCTGTTCGGCTGGAATCCCGCCGGCGCTGTAACTCGCACTATGCTGGTGATCTGTAATTGAGGCTCAAAGGCGCATGTTGCGGGTGTCCGCCTGTGCAGCAGATAAGTTGTCTAGTGGGCTGTTCAAATTCATCAAGTCATGCTAAAACCTTTGAAGCGCTTTTCCTAGCTGCTTGAAAAAGAAGGGAAAAATATGACGAAGTCGGAGTTGATCGAACGAATTGTCACCCATCAAGGGCTGCTTTCATCCAAGGATGTAGAGCTGGCTATCAAGACTATGCTTGAGCAAATGTCCCAATGTTTGGCTACTGGGGATCGGATTGAGATCCGTGGTTTTGGCAGTTTCTCCTTGCATTACCGCGCACCGCGCGTCGGCCGTAACCCAAAAACCGGGCAGTCGGTCAGCCTTGATGGCAAGTTTGTACCTCACTTCAAGCCTGGAAAGGAATTGCGGGACCGGGTGAACGAAGACGAGGAAGAAGGCGTCTGAGTCTTTTTGGGGTAGGAGAAGTTTATGCGTGGGGTAAAGCGCGTTGTTCTGGTGCTCGCGGCATTGATTGTTGCGCTAGTAATTTTAGGTTTTGTGCTGGAAAACCAGCAGGGCGTGGCCCTTTCATTCCTGGGCTGGACGACTGTACAGATGCCAGTGTCGGTGTTTGTAGTGGTCGCGTTGATCATCGGGATGTTGATCGGTCCACTGTTAGGGGTTGGGCTAGCGCGTAGCCGGCGCCATAGGTCGACCTCGGCAGTGCGCGGTTAACCTCCTATCCTGATGCCAAAGGTGTGCGGTGAGGTCGTTGTCTAACCGCTAGAGCTCTATCACGTGGGCTTACGGGTCTGTAGTGCTGTAGTTAGATATCTTGAGGTATTAGCCATTCTAATGCTTCTTCTTTGAGTATTCAGTGCGCCGCATTCTGATTACTCGGCTATGTACTACACATATGTCTGACCTGTTAGGCGTTAGATTCAGGGTGAGCGGGAAATGCTGCTGAAAGATGGCGCATAGCGCACCCTCATTTGGTAGAAGCACCAGGTCATAGATAGTGTAACAACGCCTGGAAGTGAAAAATCTCTACACTCTTCTTGCAAAACTGCCCTCTGCGCAGCTTCAACTCGTTTTACCTCAAAGAAAATCTCGGTCGTTAGTGTCTCGGATGGCAGCATCTGCGGTCGCCAGTATTCCTTGTGATCGCCCTTGAATACAAAGCAAGTAGCGACTATTGCTCTGGAACGATTAACGAATCCACCGCCTTCGATCGAGCAACGGGCAAAGGAGCAGGCGTCTGGAGCGAAGACTCGGTGAGCGCGCCGTTTGGCGTGCGTATTTTCTGTAGGCTCATTATTGAAAGCTGTTGAAAGTCTTATACACCTAATAAGTTAGCGAGCTATTTAATTGGTTGCGCACTAATGGGGTGTGGCAGATCAGTACCATTGTGGGCAACTCTTTCAGCATTAGTCGCTTTTTCATCATTCAGTTTTGTTGAATTGGAGAATAGGCGCTGTATCATCAACGCCCCAGCGTTTTGTTAACACATACGCGCCCAGTTAAAGACGGAAAGTTTTGCGGATCCGATCGATCAAGCGTGACGCTTTGGAGAGATCAGGTATCGCAGCCCGGATTTCCGATCCTAGTCGGATCAAAGAGGGCATGAATTTGTGGTGGTGCAGAGACCTTCTGTGCCTTCACGCACCTAATAACGAAGCACCTACGTCAGGTATTTTTGATGATTCAATTTCTCGATCTAAAGTCATTGAACAAGGCTCTCCGTGAAGAGCTCGTTGAGGCGGCCACACGTGTCATCGACTCGGGCTGGTACATTCAGGGTGAGTTCCTCAAGCGCTTCGAGGAAGAGTTTTCCATTTATACCGGCGCCAGCCACACCGTCGGCGTTGCCAACGGCCTTGATGCTCTGACACTGACTATTCGTGCCTGGAAAGAGCTGGGAAAGCTCAAGGATGGCGATGAAGTCATTGTTCCGGCCAACACCTACATCGCAACGCTACTGGCTGTAACGGAAAACAACCTGAAGCCGGTTTTGGTCGAGCCTGACGAAAGTACCTACAATCTTTGTCCTGAGAATCTCGAGCGTGCGCTGACGACCAAAACTCGGTTGATCCTGCCGGTCCATCTCTATGGGCAACTGGCCGATATGCGCGCAATCAATACGATTGCCAAGCGTGAGAATCTACTGGTACTTGAGGACTGTGCCCAGGCTCATGGTGCGCAGATCGACGGCAGAAGTGCCGGCAACTGGGGTGATGCGTCCGGTTTCAGTTTCTACCCAGGTAAAAACCTCGGAGCGTTGGGTGACGCAGGCGCGATCACGTCCAACGATGCTGAGTTGGTGAACATGATTCAGGCTCTGCGAAACTACGGCTCACACGAAAAGTATAAGAATTTGGTGCAAGGCGTAAATAGCCGTCTGGATGAGATTCAAGCCGCAATGTTGAGCGTCAAGCTCAAGTACCTGCAGGCACAGACAGAGGCTCGTCGTCGTGTGGCAAGCCTTTATATGAATGGAATAAAAAATCCCTTGATTAAACTGCCCTTGGGCAGCGACGTCGATGTAATGAAAAATTTTTCCCACGTCTGGCACCTGTTTGTGGTGCGCTCCGAGGTTCGGGAAAAACTGGTACGTCATCTCAACGCGTCGGGTATTCAAACATTAATTCACTATCCGATTCCACCTCATCAGCAACAGGCCTATGCGAGCGCCGATTTTTATAACCAGTCGCTTCCTGTTACGGAGCGCATCCACAGCGAGGTATTGAGCCTGCCGATGAGCCCGATCATGACCGATTCAGAAGTTCACAGTGTCATTGAGGCCTGCAACGCTTTCTCTATAGACGCCTGAATATGACGCTGCTCAGAACAAGCTTCCTCAACGGTATCGCGGTCGTTATCAAGATGCTCACCTTGCTGGGCATCAATAAAATGTTGGCCATCTATGTAGGTCCATCGGGCTACGCTGCCTTAGGGCAGTTTCAGAACGCCGTGCAGATGGTAACGACGTTCTCGACAGGGGCCATCAGTACTGGCGTTACGAAGTACACTGCTGAATATCAAAATGATGAAGATGCGCAGCGCCGGGTATGGCGTACGGCGGGTACGATTGCCTGTATAGGATCTGTATTGACATCGGTGCTTATCGTTATATTCAGCAAGCCGTTGGCTGTGTGGTGTTTTAATGATGAGGCCTTATATAGCGTATTTATCTGGTGCGCAGCCACCGTCATATTCTTTTCATTTAATACATTGCTGCTTGCGATCCTCAATGGCAAAAAAGAAATTAATCGATACATACTGGCTAATATTGGTGGAAGTCTCCTTTCTCTACTAGTCATTATCATTATGGTGAGGCAGTTTGGTCTATATGGTGCGCTGATTTCATTGGTGCTGTATCAGTCTATCGCTTTCTTCGTGACATGCCTGCTGTGTTACAAAACCGAATGGTTCCGATTTTCCAGTCTGCTCGGCAAGTTAGACAGGCAAATTGCGATCAACCTGACAAAGTTCACGGCGATGGCGCTCACGACTGCTGCATGCGTGCCCGTTAGCCATATCCTGGTGCGTAATTATCTAGGTGCGGAGTTCGGCTGGGAAACCGCCGGGTATTGGGAGGCCATGTGGCGTCTGAGTACCGCTTATCTTCTGTTAGTGACTACAACGCTGGGCTTGTATTTTTTACCCAAGTTGTCAGAGCTGGTCAATCCGCTGGATATCAAGAGAGAGATTCTTCAAGGTTATAAATTGATTCTTCCTGTCGCGATGGTCTGTGGGGTGGTGATCTATAGCTTGAGGGATTTTATTATCGGCTTGCTTTTCACCCAAGCGTTCAGTCCGATGCGGGATTTTTTCGCATGGCAGATGCTGGGAGACACGCTTAAAATTGCCAGCTGGATACTTGCTTACCTGATGCTGGGTAAGGCAATGGTTAAAATGTATATTCTCACAGAGATATTTTTTGCACTCAGTTTTTACGTGCTTACGGTGTTGCTGACGAAAGTGGGCGGTCCGGTGGGTGTTACGTGGGCTCACGCAGCTAATTACGGTATGTATTTGATAGTCATGTACTTTCTTATTTATAGAAAACTAAATAAAAATAACGCAGGATGAGGATGTTTTGCCCATGAGTCGCTTGCTATCTTCAATCCGCGATTTAATTCTAATGCAAAAAGACGTTAACAAGAGCGTCGATTTAGCGGAGGTGTATGGGGCAATATTGTGGGCGGTTGATAAAGGTATTTACGACGATCCCGAACTGGAGGAAATATTAACTGCTCGATGCATGAGTGTATTGTCAGTTGGCGAAATTCACTCGCCGTTGAAGGATTGTATCCATCTGATCTCTGAGCCGTATCTCATTGGTGGGCACACGCGGCTTATGGAACAGCTTTCGACAATGCATACGGAAAAGCCTGCTCTGCTGATAACGCGTAAAAGTGCCGAGCGTGCGATTGAGCGAACCCGAGGTTTTTTTTCCGAAAGCACCCTGATCAGTGCTTACACACCCATCGAGAAAATTGCTGAAATTATTCAATGCCTAAAACCTTATAAAAGAGTGGTGTTGCATATTCACCCAGATGATATGGTTTCTGTCATCGCATGCAAGATTCTAAAGACTGTCAGCACGACGAAGATCTATTTCGTAAACCATGCTGATCATGTGTTTACTTACGGCAGTTCGGTAGCAGATATATACTTTGAACTGAGCACGTTTGGCCGTCGTCGAGACCTGAAGAAAACGATCTCTGGAAGCAAGTCTTTTCTAGGGATTCCGTTGACTAGTAAGTTGTTATCAAAGCATCACAGCCTGCCCAATAAAAATAGCACATTAAACTTTTTCAGTGCGGCGTCGCCCTTCAAGTTTAAACCGGTCAAAGGCTATGATCTCAGGCCAGCCATACGCAAAGTGCTAGCTGAGTTTAAACACTCAACCTTCTGGGTCGTCGGCGCCAACCCGCTTACCAATACGTGGTGGTGGCCAATAAAATTGCGGTATTGGAATAGGTTTAAAGTAGTTTCCTCGTTGCCTTACGAAAGCTACCTGGCACTCTTGGAGCGCGCAGATTTTTACGTCGACAGTTACCCCACGCCGGGCGGAACTGCCTTTGCGGAGCAACTCTTCAATGGCCGCCGTTGTGTCGGGTTACGCGCGCCTATACAAGGTTATTCACCGGCCGATAATTTGAAGCGTGACAGTGTAGAGGCGTTTATTAACAGCATTTTTCAGGGGAGCAATGATAGAGCTGTTATTGCGTCAGTGCTGGCTGTTAACGGGTATGAGGCAGTTAAGTCCCGCTATCTGGCTTGTCTCTACGAAGATATCATGTGTGCCAACGAGATGGAGAAGCACGTGGCGTGGACGGGAGATATTAGCGTCTACGAGCAGCCGGGAAAAATAACGTCGGCAATTCCGCCGGAGGTCGTTTCCAGATTAATTGAATTTGATAAAAAATTTATGCGTGCTCTATTTCTCGAACTCAGCGCCACGCAAAAAATCAAAGTAGCCCTTAAGCTGGCGCGTTTGAAAATCAACGAACTTCGCTTTAAAGAAAACCGGACGGGTAAAGCATGAGGGCGTTAGGTCTACGCTTACTTCTGATAATGCTCATACTCTCGGACTACGTCATTTTAACGCTTCACGCCCCTAGTGTCGTTGGAGCCTGGCGCGAAGGTATTGTGCTAGCGTATGTTCTTCTCACTGTGCTAATCACTTTTTTCCAAGTGGGAACCCGGTATACGATTCCTCGACGGTATAAAGAACAGCTTCTGACCATCCTGTTTTTTGTAATATTTTATTGCATCTGCGGCGAGTTTTCCGAAGCATCGTTCCGAATATTCCGATCATTCGCCATGCCGATTCTCTTTGCGCTGATGATCAATGCAGTGTGCCTGGGTCTGGCGCTTGAAACAAAGTTGCGTATTATATTTTCCACGCTCGTCGTAATGACTTTTGTCTCAGGCGCATATGCTATTTATCAATACCTGACAATCAGCGATGCGGGACAATTCTGGTATTGGCCTCTACTGTCCGAGAAAGGTTTCGAACTGGAGATCTATAATTCGATGAGAGATGGAAATCCGAGGATGTCAGGTTTCTTTACGGGCACCCTTGAGTTTTCGGCCTTTATTTTGAACACCACGCTCTTTGCGTGTTGCCTGCTTGTGCAAGTCTTCAGGAAGAGGACCTATGATCGAAGCTTTTTCCTGTATCTGCTGGTGGCCCTGTTTTCCACTGTGCTGATTATTTATGGTTCGGTGAGGACGGCAGCTATCGGTATGGTTTCAGCTGTTTTTTTCCTGGCAGTGTTACAGTTATTACGTCGAAGCATTTTTATCGGGCTTCTAGGATACAGTTATTTTATTTGCGTGACGGGCTCTATTTTTCTATACCTGGCACTCGGATATACAGAGGATCTCTCCGCTCTTGACAGGGTTCGGCAGTGGTCGGTGGTACTTGAATCGCTCAATACAATGCCGTTGGGTCTTGGTTTCGGGGCTATTGGGCCAGGTCAGACATATTGGTTTGACTCGCTGTGGTTGAATCTGCTGGCGTCCTCTGGTTATCTGGGCGTTGCTTTAATGCTCGGGTTGATCTGTTTCTATAGCAAGATTGTCATCGCTACTCAACAGCTGCGTATCGGGGGGAATGTATTTATCAGGGGAGTGGCTGATTATATGGTAATCAGCTACCCTTTTTTCCTTAGTAGCTTTTTCTTTCAGTCATATACAAATAGTGTAGTGCTGTACCTGTTCGCGTCAATTACAGTGGTGGTGATGTATGAGTCGAAATATCGTGCAAACTAAGATTTCGATATTGATCGTTCTTTATAAAAGGCATTATAAAGAATCTGCTGCCATCACAACATTATTGAGTAATGTCGACATCTTCGATGCGCAAGGTATCAGCGTTGAATTTTTCGTGTGGAATAATACGCCTCAATGCTCGCCGGCGTTGTCGAGCGAAAATTTGACGTGGTTTGAGGGTGATAATAACGGTTTGGCTTATATTTATAATCGCGTTGCGGACATAGCTTTTGCAGGGGGCGCAACGCATTTCATGATCTCGGATGATGATACGGATTATTCAAGCCAGAATTATGTTGAGGCGATTTCCCGAGCGCTTGAATATGAAGCCGCGTCGGCAGTTGATTTGTTTGGCGTCATGTTGCCAAAAATTTATTCAAGAGAGAAATTGGTAAGTCCGGGACTACGCTTCTGGTTCTTCGGCCGATTGTCCGACCACGTTGACAGTGGCATTAATTCATCACGTAATAAGTTGGCTATCAATAGTGGTGTGATTTTCAATAAGTCTTGTTACGAAAAAATGTCGCCGCTGTTTGATGAGCGTCTTAAGTTTTACGCGACGGATACCGCATTCTTTGTAAGGTACGAATCCTTTTATCCTCATTTTTATGTGTTGGACACTTGCCTGCAGCACGACCTTTCCGAACATACATCGGACAGCGCTGAACGAGCCATTTTTCGCTTTCAAGAAATGATCCGGGGGCTGCGCGTCATCTTTGAGCATAAGGGTTACCTCTTTCGTTGTGTCATGGAGGCCTATTTGCTTGTCTCATCGTTAAGAAAGAGCTTCTCGTATAAGAACGCAGGATTTTTCCATTCCTACTATTCGTCGTTTAAAGGAAAAAATAATGCTGATAGAATTAGTTGAATTTCTTTCTTTTAGAGTGAGAAAGCGTGGCATCAAAATTGACAAGCGTATTTCTGATGCCTATCTTTTGAATTTCGTTGTTTCAAAAGCGCTAATGGCGTTTAACGGGTTTTTAAAATTCAGGAGGTTGTCAGTTATTCTTGTAGGAAAAGGCGTCACTTTAAAGGCCCGATCAATGATCACTGCAGGTAAAGGCTTGGTCATTGACGATGGATGCTTTATCGACGCATTGGCGGTCAAGGGCATTGTCTTTGGGCGGGGGGTTTCCTTAAAGAAAAATGTTACCATCGAGTGCACGGGTAGTTTGACGCAATTAGGCGAAGGGCTCTCGGTAGGCAATGATGTAGGCATCGGCAGCGGTAGTTTTTTGGGTTGCGCTGGGGGCGTTACTATAGGAAGTGACACAATCATCGGGAATTATGTTTCATTTCATTCGGAGAATCATAATTTTTCTGATCCCACACTACCTATTCGCCTTCAGGGCGTTAACAATGAAGGGATCCACATCGGCAATAATTGTTGGATAGGGGCTAAAGTGACTGTTCTGGATGGTGTTGTACTTGAGGACGGGTGCGTTGTAGCCGCAGGAGCAGTTTTGAAGGCTGGACGATACGCTGCCAACTCCATATACGCGGGCGTTCCGGCAAAGCGTATAAAAGAACGCAGCTAAAGGACTTGCAGTGAAAAAAATTATATTTTTCCACTTGTTGAATGACTATAGCGGGAGCCCGAAGGTTCTTTTGCAGGTTATTGAGGCAGTGGCAAAGAAAGGCTTCGAGGCCGAATTGTATGTGGGAGGAGGCGCGGAAGGTGGTTTTCTCTCCTTAGCGCCATGCGTACAAAAGCGCTATTTTTATAAAAGATTTGAAAATAAGTATTTGACGCTGTTGAGTTATAGTCTTTCGCAGTTGATTCTGTTTATAAAATTATTACGCTATCGTCACGCCTCTGCGATTTTCTATGTCAATACGCTACTTCCCTTCGGCGCGGCGTTAGCAGGGAGAGTGCTCGGCATACAGGTTATTTATCATATTCATGAAACCTCCATCCGCCCTAAACCACTGAAGCTGTTTTTGCGGTGGATGGTTGAAAGGTGCTCCAGCAAAAATATTTTCGTCTCGCGCTTTCTAGCCAAGGCTGAATGTTTTTCAAACATAGAAAGCCGTGTGATTTATAATTCGATTCCACAGGATATGGCGAGTAGTGGTGCGAGTCACGTATATCCCTACGCGTCGGATAATAAATTCTGTGTGCTGATGATCTGTTCCTTAAAGTCTTACAAAGGTGTGAATGAGTTCGTACGTATAGCTGATCTGTTAAACGATCAAAAAGATATTGAATTCAGTCTGGTGCTCGGTGCCAGCGATTCTGAAGTGGACGATTTTTTTTCGACGGTCACATTGCCTGATAACTTGACTATTATTTCCCGGTGCAAGGATGTGATTCCTTATTATCAGAGGGCGAGTGTTTTACTGAGCCTTTCGAAGCCGCAGGAGTGGGTGGAAACGTTTGGCTTGACGATTCTCGAGGCGCTTTCCTTTGGCGTACCCTGTATTGTTCCTCCGGTAGGTGGACCTGTCGAACTGGTGTCGGAGGATAAGGAAGGTTATCTCATTGATTCAAATCGTGTGGAGGACATAGCCGCCAAACTGGCGTTTCTTCATAAAAATCCTGAGGTGTGCTTTCGCTTGTCTGAGGCTGCGAGAGTGAAGTCACTTAGTTTCTCAGTTGATAACTTTGAAAGTGACGTGATTGAGGTGTTTAATGGAGTTTAAGATAGCAGTGATCGGCACGGTCGGTCTCCCAGCCCAGTATGGTGGGTGGGAAACGTTATCGGAGCAATTGGTCACTTACCTGGATCGTGAATACGGGATCTCGGTCTATTGCAGCGCAACGTCATATCCAACGCGGCCTGCAAAGTATCGCAATGCCGATTTGATTTACCTTCCGCTAAAAGCTAACGGCGTGCAAAGTATTCCTTACGATATTGTCAGTATGTTACATGCCTACCGAAAGAATGATATTTTGGTGTTGCTGGGCGTTTCAGGTTGTATTGCGCTTCCTTTTTTAAAGCTGCTTACCAAGAAGAAGATTGTAGTCAATATTGACGGGTACGAGTGGAAGCGCGCCAAGTGGTCGACCCTGGCGAAAAAATTCCTGAAATTTTCAGAAGCCATGGCAGTTAAATACGCCGATGCGATTGTTACCGATAATAAAGTGCTTCAGGACTATGTCCGCGATGAGTATTCACGTGAAAGTACTCTCATTGCCTACGGCGGCGATCAGGCGGCTACCAGTGCACTGGGAGAGGCGGACTTTGAGCATTATCCATTCCTTCGTAAGCCTTACGCATTCTCAGTCTGTAGGATCGAGCCGGAGAATAATATTCATATTATTCTCGAGGCCTTCAGTATGGGTTGTTTGCCGTTGGTGATTGTGGGGAACTGGAAACAAAGCGAATACGGTGTAGCGCTGCAGGATAAATACGCGAGCGTTGGACATCTTCACTTATTGGATCCTATCTACAAAAGTGAGGAACTGAGCCCGCTGCGCAGTAACGCGACCGTCTACATTCACGGTCATAGTGCGGGTGGCACCAACCCGTCTTTGGTTGAGGCCATGTGGCTGAGCTTGCCTGTGATTGCATTCGACGTGTCGTTCAATCGTGCGTCTACCGAGGACGGTGCAAAGTTTTTTTCGTCCAGCGAGGCACTGGTCGATTGCGCGTCACGTCTTTTTGCAAATGAAACCGAGCGCGCTGCGCTGGGCGTAAAAATGCATGAGATTGCGGTGCGTCGTTATCGTTGGGAAGGCGTCTCCTCTCAATACGACAAGTTATTTAAAACGCTTCTTTCATCTGAGAGGACTTAACAGTGTTGGATGAAATTAGCGTTGGTTCCGCTGCAGGCGCGCCCACAGTGCTTCTCACGGGCGGAACGGGTTTTGTAGGGCGCTCAGTGCTGGATGCGCTGGTTAAGGCTCAGTTTCAAGTGGTGAATGTAACCCGCAAGACGGACACTTCGCCGCGCCCTGGCGTGCAGGATTTTGTTATTGAGTCGTTGACCGGGGACATTGACTGGACAGCGCCCCTGTCGGATGTTGACGTAGTCATTCACTCTGCCGGTCGAGCGCACATCATGAACGAAACCCATAGCAATCCGTTGCAGGCGTTTCGGGAAGTTAATGTGAACGCTACGCTCAATCTGGCTCGGCAAGCAGCTGACGCCGGCGTGCAGAGATTCATTTATATAAGCTCGGTTAAAGTCAATGGTGAAGAAACCAGCGCTGGCCGTGCGTTTACGTCAAAGGATGCCCCTGCGCCGCTCGACGATTATGGAGTGTCCAAGCTGGAGGCAGAGCAAGCGCTTTTAGAGCTGGCGCGTCACACCTCAATGGATGTCGTCATCATTCGGCCTGTCCTGGTCTATGGGCCAGGCGTGAAAGCCAATTTTGAACGAATGCTTTCTGTCGTTAACAAAAAGCTGCCACTTCCTTTTCGCACGATTGATAACCGAAGAAGCCTCGTCTTCATTGATAATCTGGTCGATCTGATTTGCGTGTGCATCAAACATCCTGCCGCGGCGAACCGTGTGTTCCTGGTAAGCGATGGTCACGATCTGTCTATTGGACAGATTCTGAAAAAGCTCGCCGTGGCGATGAACAAGCCGTCCTATGTTTTTGCTTTTCCTTATGCATTGTTGAATGTTGCAGCAGCGTTAGTGGGCAAGAAAGAGTTTTTGCAACGGTTGTGTGGTTCGCTTCAGGTCGATATCACGGACACGCGGGAATGTTTAGACTGGACACCTCCAGTCAGTATTGACGAGGCTTTTGCAATCACGGCTCGGCATTATCAAGAAAAACAGAGCGGACCGTCGCATGGGTAATTTGGCTGAGCTGCTTAAGTCCAGAGATAATAATTTCAATTTTATCCGGATGGTTGCGGCATTTTTCGTGTTGGTGTCACATTCGTTTCCGCTATCCCGAGGCGCTACCGAAGTTGAGCCGTTGATGGCTCAGCTCGGAATAACACTCGGCGGCTTGGGCGTATTCACTTTTTTTTGCATATCCGGATTTTTCATATCGCTGAGTTATGAGCGGTCCAAGACAAAGATTGATTTTGTCGTGGCCAGGTTTTTAAGGTTGTACCCTGCGCTGTTGGTGGTCCTGGTATTAAGTGCTTGGGTAATCGGTCCGTTGTTCACCGATTTTAGTGTGCATGATTATTTTTCTTCTAAAGAAGTACATAAATACATCACAGGAAATCTGAAGCTGAAGGATATTCACTTTCAGTTGCCAGGCTTGTTTCAGGACAATCCCTACCCCGGAATCAATGGTTCGTTGTGGACGTTGTATTATGAGGTGCTGCTGTACGCGATGGTGTTCGCGCTCGGTGTTATCGGTTGTTTGACACATACTCGCCGGGTTTCGATATTTTTCGTGCTGTATTTTGTGTTTTATGCAGTATTTAACCTGTTGCAAAAAAATGAATACTTGATTGCAGGTTTTCAGTTTCGCACGTGGGTGCAGTGGAGCTTTGCGTTTGTTATTGGCATGGTATTTTATGCCTACCGAACCAAGGTTCAGCTGAGCGTCTGGATGTTAGCCCTCGGCTGGTTGGCCGCGCTGTGTTTCTACAAGTCCCCCTTGTTTGTAGAGGTGTTCGTGATCGCATGGAGTTATTCTGTCTTTTTCGTTGCCTTCAACACCCAATGGTTCGCACGCCAATACAATAAGCTCGGGGATTACTCTTACGGTCTGTACATATATGCTTTTCCTACCCAGGAGATCCTTGCGCACACGTGGAAAGGAATATCGCCCGTTGAAATGATTTTCGTGGCGCTTCCCGTTGCACTGGTTCCGGCTGTCCTGTCGTGGCATTTGATAGAACACCCTTGTATTCTGCGCAAAAAAGCGCTGGCGTCCTGGTTGTCCGTTTCAATCGCCAAATATTCAGGAAAGTTCGCTAAATATTCGTCTAAACGGTTGTGAATTGAAAGGTTGGTGGAAACATGAAGCGCTTTTTTGATCTAGTACTGAGCCTCTTTGCCTTGCTCATACTCTTGATCCCGATCTTGCTTGTTACGGTGGCGGTTAAATTGACGTCAAAAGGACCCGCACTGTATTGGTCTGACCGCGTAGGGGTGAACAACGTATTGTTCAGGATGCCAAAGTTTCGCTCGATGCGTATTGGTACGCCTGCTGTGGCCACGCATTTGCTGCTCGACCCGTCTAAATACTTGACGCCTATTGGCAACTTTCTAAGAAAGTCCAGCCTGGATGAATTGCCTCAGCTGTGGAGTATCATCGCAGGTGATATGAGTTTTGTAGGACCCAGACCCGCGCTTTTTAATCAGGCCGATCTGGTTGAGCTGCGCACCGAGCAAGGCGTACACCTTATCCGTCCAGGTCTTACGGGATGGGCGCAGGTCAACGGCCGTGACGAGTTGCCCATACCGGTTAAGGTTGGCTATGATGCTTTTTACGCGAAAAACATGAGTGTTCTTTTCGACCTAAAAATCTTGTTTTTAACAGCCTTGAAGGTCATCAAACGTGATGGTGTTTCACATTAATACCGTAGCAAGTGTTTGATTGGCCGATTCAGGTTGATTATACAAAGTATGTTTTTTGTTCTGCGTTGTAATGCGATCAAGAAGTTTTTTTGATCTGACGCATAGGCGATAGGTGAATCATGATAAACCGGTTGCGTACGTGGCTATTGAAATTGCCTCGTCATCAAAAACGACTGATTCAAGTATTGGCGGACGTCATACTCGTATTTTTGGCACTGTGGATGGCGTTTTTAGTCCGTCTCGGAATCGACGAGATGATCAACCCGGTCAAAATGCACTTGTGGTTGTTCCTGGCGGCGCCGGTGGTTGCGATACCCCTGTTCATTCGCTTCGGTATGTACCGCGCTGTCATGCGTTATTTTGGCAACGATGCGTTGGTCGCAATTATCAAGGCGGTCAGCCTTTCTTCTTTAATCCTGGGTGTGGTCGTTTATTGGTATAGCAACCATCAGAACGTGGTGCCCCGGTCGATCATTTTCAACTATTGGTGGTTGAGTTTGATCATGGTCGGTGGCTTGCGTTTGACCATGCGTCAGTACTTTTTAGGCGATTGGTTTGCCGCTGCCCAACACGTCCCGTTTACCAGCCGTGACGATGGTCTTTCACGTGTTGCCATCTATGGCGCCGGTGCGGCGGGGAATCAGCTGGTGGCAGCGCTTCGTATGGGCCGAGTGATGCGCCCGGTTGCGTTCATTGACGATGACGCGTCTATTTCGGACCGTGTCATCTCGGGCCTCCAGGTCTATAAGCCCAAGCATATCCAGAGGATGATCGACGCTACGGGAGCACAGGAAATTCTCTTGGCAATCCCGTCCTCCAATCGCGGGCGGCGCCGGGAGATTCTCGGTTTTCTCGAAGGTTTTCCGCTACACGTTCGTAGCGTCCCGGGTTTTATGGACCTGGCCAGTGGACGGGTCAAGGTTGACGATATTCAAGAGGTCGATATTGCGGACTTGCTGGGACGTGATTCGGTGCCTGCGCAAGGCGATCTGCTTGAGCATTGCATCAAGGGGCAGAGTGTCCTGGTCACGGGGGCGGGTGGCTCGATCGGTTCAGAACTCTGTCGGCAAATTCTGGAGCTTAAACCTAAAACCTTGCTCTTGTTTGAGCACAGCGAGTTCAATCTCTACAGTATTCTTTCAGAATTGGAACAGCGTATTACTCGTAAATCGTTACCGGTAAAACTGCTGCCTATCCTGGGTTCAGTGCGGGACCCGTCAAAGCTGCTGGATGTCATGAAGGCCTGGCGGGTCGATACCGTTTACCACGCTGCCGCCTATAAGCATGTACCCATTGTCGAGCACAACATCGCAGAGGGTGTGCTGAACAATGTTATCGGCACGCTGAACGCGGCGCAGGCGGCGGTTCAAGCGGGCGCATCGAATTTTGTGTTGATTTCCACCGACAAGGCCGTGCGTCCAACAAACGTGATGGGCAGCACCAAGCGTCTTGCCGAGTTGACCCTGCAGGCATTGAGCCGTGAACCTGCCCCCGTGCTGTTTGGGGACAAAACCAACGTGTCGCGGGTGAATAAAACCCGTTTTACGATGGTTCGATTTGGCAATGTATTAGGCTCCTCCGGTTCGGTGATCCCGCTGTTTCACAAGCAGATAAAGTCTGGCGGACCGCTGACGGTCACGCACCCGAAGATCACCCGTTACTTCATGACCATTCCTGAAGCGGCTCAGCTGGTCATTCAAGCGGGTTCGATGGGGCTTGGCGGAGATGTGTTCGTGCTGGACATGGGTGAGCCGGTCAAGATTGTCGAACTGGCTGAAAAAATGATCCATCTCTCAGGACTGAGTGTGCGGTCCGACAAAAATCCTCACGGCGATATTGCCATTGAGTTTTCCGGTTTGCGCCCGGGCGAGAAGTTATATGAAGAGTTGCTTATCGGGGACAATGTTGTTGCAACACAACATCCGATGATCATGAGCGCTAACGAGGACTACTTGCCGTGGGAAGTGTTGAAAGTCAAGCTTTCTGAGCTACTTGCCGCAATTGATCAGGACGATTTCAGCCGGGTTCGCCAGTTGTTGCGCGACACCGTCAGTGGTTACACGCCGGATGGGGAAATTGTTGACTGGATATATCAGCAGCGTCGACTTGAACCATGAGTTTAAATGTTACAAATCTACGGGTAAGTCGTTCTGCCGGAATAGAAAAACACACGCTGTAACTGACTCACTTTTGACTCCCTCCAAACATCACCTAAGTTAGAAAGGCAGCTTCGGAAAAGCTGCTTTTCTTCTACCGATGTCATGGAGCGTCACCTATGCAAAACACCTATATCTCTTCCCTGATCTTTGCCTTCCTCGCGAGTGTCTCCGTCGCCACCACCGCAGCCCCATCCGCCAAACCCGAAGCCCCTACGCCCATCGTCGCCCAGATGGCGAAAGTTGAAGAAACGACCAAGGTCAATCTCAACACCGCCGATGCCGAAGTCCTGCGCCGCGATCTGTTCGGCATTGGCGCTGCCAAGGCCAAGGCGATTGTCGCCTATCGCGACAGCAATGGGCCCTTCACTGCAGTAGACGAGTTGCTGGAAGTCAAAGGCATCGGTAAGGCATTGCTGGAGAAAAACCGCGACAGGCTGGCTATTAATTGAGTCTGTAAACGTTGCCCAAGAGGCCGGTCATTGACCGGCCTTTTCTTTGTCTGAGATCTGATCTTTCAAGTTCTCGCGCACGACTTTCATGATCCGCGTTGCCAATGACTGGCTCTCTACGCTCCTGGCCAGCACCAATGCCCCTACCAACGTCGACATCAGTACCAGGCTTCGTTCGTCGGCATTCGCGTGATCCAACGTTGATTCAACCTGCCTCAATCGCGCTTCAAGCACAGCATCCGTGGTCGGACTCTGCTTTCCCCTCTGGCCCAATTCCGAAGACATGGTCGGCAGCGGGCAGCCTTCAGCGGGAGAGGTCTGGTGCCAGTCAGACAGATAGTTGTCTATGAATGCATCCAGCGGCCGCTCCTGGCTGAACAGAGTTTCGCAATGTGCATCCAGTTCTGCGGCGGCAGCCTGCAGGGCCTTTTCCACCAGATCATCCTTGGATTTGAAATGCGCGTAAAAGCCACCGTGCGTCAGATTGAGTGCTTTCATCAGGGGTTGCAGGCCGGTCGCGCTGATGCCGTCGCGGCGAAAGCGCACTGAGGCTTCCTTGATGATGCGTTGATGGGTCTGGGCTTTATGGTCTGCTGAATAACGCATGGGCGGCCTCGTGGACGAGCGGGCATGTTAACGGAGTTAAGCTTTTTTACCCATCCACACATCGTTCAGCGGTACTGGCATGAAAAGTGATTACATCTGGTTCATGGATTGTTCAACAATCGTGAGGTGATGATGACGCTCAGCTTGTCTCTGGCGGATCAGATTGCACTTGAACTGCGTGCCGACATCATTGGCGGGCGGCTGTTACCCGGCATGGCGCTGGTCGAGGTGGACCTGGTCAAAATTTATAACGCATCGCGCAATACCATTCGCGAGGCCTTGCACCGTTTGGGGCAGGAAGGGCTTACCCGTTATGTGCGCAACAAAGGCGTGATGGTGCGGCGGCTGGAACGAGATGAAGTGCGTGACCTGTTCGTTGTACGCCGAACCCTCGAATTGCAGGCTATCGCCCAGAGCGGTGGGCTGACGGATGCTCAGTCCGAGCACATGCAAAACGCAATCGAAGCCACCTCCCTGGCCAGGGAGCGCGAGGACTGGCGCGCAGTGGCGACTCACAGCCTGACGTTCCACCAACGGATTGTCGGGCTGATGCGCAGCCCACTGTTTGATGAGTTTTTCGCCCAGGTCATAGCTCAGCTACGGCTGGTGTTTTGCGCGGCACCCGATGAGCAGCGTTTCCAGTCGCCCTGGTTGGAGCGCGACCAGGAGATCTATGCGTTGCTGACGTGCGGCAACAAAGCGGCTGCGCAGGAGGCGATGAGCCAGTACCTGGACGATTCCGAACGCCTTTCCCTGGCCTTGTTTGATCACCCCTGATGGAGGATTGCCCCATGTATAAAGACTATCCGGCCGCGTACCAGGTCAGTAAAGGTTCTGCGCTGCAGGTTGATACCGCGTTCTATGAGCGCATTCGTGATCGTGCGGACCAACGCACATTGATCGAGCAGTTCGACGTGCCGATTCGCACGGGCAGGGCGTGGAAGGTGCCGGCCGGGCATGTGTTCCGGGTTACCACGCCGGTTGGGCCACAAGTGGGTGACTTCAACGTGTGGAATGCCAACGATCCTCGCGAACGTCTTTGGGCCGCACGTACCCGCCAGTTACAAGGCGCACATGTCAGCACTCATGATCGACTGTGGTCGAACCTGCCGTTTCTGCGGCCGCTGGTGACCATCACCGATGACAGCCTGGCGAGTTATGGCATCGATGAGCATGGCGGGCGCCTGCACGACTTGCTTGGCACGCGCTGCGATCCGTATGTGAATCGCATGCTCACCGGCGAAGACTTTCATCACCATTGCCACTCAAACCTGACACGCGCGGTGCTACCCCACGGTCTGACGGAATTCGACGTGCATGACGTGTTGAACATTTTCCAGTGCACCGGCCTCAATCACGATGACATGTACTTCATGAAAGCCTGCCCGGCGCAGAAGGGCGACTACCTGGAGTTTTTTGCCGAGATTGATTTGCTCTGCGCGCTGTCGACGTGCCCGGGCGGGGATTTGTCGCTGCCGATGTGGGGGCCTGACGCGCAGGATCCGTTGACGGTGTGTCGCCCTTTGGGTGTGGAGATTTATCGTCTGGAGGAGGAGTTGCTCAATGGCTGGAGCCAGCCCGAACGTGCGGCCTATAAAGGCCAGCACGGGTTGCATATCGCCAAGGCGGCGTGGGAGTAGCGCCAGGTTCAGCGGTCCTGGGCGTCCTTTGAGTCTGCCTGGGCGTTGCGCTCGGCCACGCGTTTGCGTTGTTCGTCGGTGAGTTCCACCTTGTTGGCGCTGTCACGCAGCATCAATAAACCACCGACGATCGAACCGATCGCGACCACTAAAATCAACCAGGCATACCACGGCATAGGGCTCTCCTTGAGGCAGCAAACCGTGGGGAAATTTCCCACGGTAATAGCTGCTTTGAGTCACGGGCTTTCTTAGTAGTTCATTGTAGGCCCGTTCTGCCCCAGTAGCCTCACAGCCCCGTCAACATCGCATCGGCCGGTGCGTCGGCGCGGTCCTGCGCGGTCAGTTGGAAGTACACAAAACCCACCACCATGAAGCCCAGGAAAATCAGCCCGATCAGCGCGTTGAACCAGGCCATGGCCACCAGGCAGACCACCGCCAGCACCAGCGCTATGCCGGGCACGATCGGATAGCCCGGTGCACAAAAGGTGCGCTCCAGCAGCGGCTCGGTCTTACGCAGTTTGAACAGGCTGAGCATGCTCATGATGTACATCACGATGGCACCGAACACCGCCATGGTGATCATCGCGGCGGTCAGCGTCATGCCGCCCAGGTTGATCAGGCCGTCGCTGTAGATGGCGGCGATGCCGACCACACCGCCGGCAATGATTGCCCGGTGCGGCGTCTGAAAACGCGACAGTTTGGCGAGAAAAGAGGGCAGGTAGCCGGCGCGCGCGAGGGCGAAGAACTGGCGCGAGTAGCCGAGGATGATGCCGTGAAAACTCGCCACCAGGCCGAACAGACCGATCCACACCAACATGTGCAGCCAGCCGGAGCTGTCGCCCACCACGGTTTTCATCGCTTGCGGCAACGGGTCATTGATATTCGACAGCGTGCGCCAGTCGCCCACGCCGCCGGCAAAGAACATCACGCCCATGGCCAGCACCACCAGCGTCAGGATCCCGCTGATGTAGGCTTTTGGGATGGTGCGCTTGGGATCCTTCGCTTCCTCGGCAGCCATCGCTGCACCTTCGATGGCAAGGAAGAACCAGATGGCGAAAGGAATGGCCGCAAACATCCCGGCTATCGCCGGCGCGCCGAAGGTGTCGGACCCGGCCCAGCCATTGAGGGCGAAGTTGCTGAAGCTGAACGCCGGCGCTACCACGCCCATGAACACCAACAGTTCGGCGACGGCGAGCACGCACACCACCAGCTCGAAGGTGGCCGCGAGTTTCACCCCGAGAATATTCAGGCCCATGAAGACGATATAGGCACCGACGGCCGCGTGTTTGGGGTCGAGTGCCGGAAACTGCACATTCAGATAAGCGCCGATGGCCAAGGCTATCGCAGGCGGGGCAAAGACAAATTCGATCAACGTTGCCAGGCCGGCGATCAAGCCGCCTTTCTCACCAAAGGCGCGACGGCTGTAGGCAAATGGGCCACCCGCGTGAGGAATCGCCGTCGTCAGTTCGGTGAAGCTGAATATAAAGCAGGTGTACATGGCGGCGACCATCAGCGAGGTCACCAGAAAGCCCAGCGTGCCTGCGACGCCCCAGCCGTAGCTCCAGCCGAAGTACTCGCCGGAAATCACCAAGCCGACGGCAATGCCCCACAGATGCAGGGTGCCCAAGGTGGGTTTGAGTTGTGTGTTCATCGTGTTGCGCTCCCTGAACCGTTTGGAATGATTCAAGGTGTTGCAGCGGCCATGCCAGTGCGCCATTCATTGTCGTAAAGACGCCGAACTGTCGTCGAGGAGACGGTTTGGCGTTTGAAATCTTCTGTCATTGCACCAGTTGAGTGCAGGGGCGTTTGAGCTGCCGTCATCGCGGGCAAGCCCGGCTCTCACAGGGGATTGCGGTTACCTGTGGGAGCCGGGCTTGCCCGCGATGAGGCCCCAACAGCCACCACCGACCTCTGTAAACCCCGCATAAATCCACTCTTTACGCCGTCTTTACGCCCGGCCCCCAGCGTCGCTCTCGTTCCTTTACGCCACTCCTGCGGACAATTGCCTCACACGCGGCAATCGCCGCAAAACGGAGAGACTTCCATGAGCGTTCTGGACGGGGTGTCACTGCTATTGGCCGTGGCGCTGTTCATTTATCTGCTGGTTGCGCTGTTACGCGCGGATCGGAACTAGGAGCAGGCTATGCACAGTTATGACTATTGGCTGATCATCGCCTTCTTTGCCGTGGTGCTGGTGCCGGCACCGTTCCTGGGAAGGTTCTATTACAAGGTGATGGAAGGCCAGCGCACCTGGCTCACGCCGGTGCTCGGCCCGGTTGAGCGCGCGTGTTATCGCCTGTCTGGCGTGGACGAACACCAGGAACAGAGCTGGCAGAAGTACACGCTGGCGCTACTGGCGTTCAATCTGGCCGGTTTCGTGTTGCTGTTCGCTGTGCTGTTGTTCCAGGAGTATCTGCCACTCAACCCGCAGAAATTGCCAGGTCAGGAATGGACGCTGGCCTTCAACACCGCGGTCAGTTTCATGACCAACACCAACTGGCAGAACTACAGCGGTGAAGCCTCCCTGAGCTACCTCAGCCAGATGATCGGCCTCACCGTGCAGAACTTCGTCAGCGCCGCCACCGGCCTGGCTGTGCTGGTCGCGCTGTGCCGTGGTATCGGGCGTAAGTCCACCAAGACCCTGGGCAACTTCTGGGTCGATATGACCCGCGCTACCCTCTACGGCTTGCTGCCATTGTGCCTGGTGTTCGCGCTGTTCCTGGTGTGGCAGGGCGTGCCGCAAACCTTCGCGCACTACGTGAATGCCGTGACGATGCAGGGCGTGGACCAGGTGATCCCACTCGGCCCGGCAGCCAGCCAGATTGCGATCAAGCAACTGGGCACCAATGGTGGCGGCTTCTTTGGCGTCAACTCGGCGCACCCGTTTGAGGACCCGACGGCCTGGGCCAACCTGTTCGAGCTGTCGGCAATCATCCTGATCCCGGTGGCGTTGGTGTTCACCTTCGGTCACTACGTGAAGGACCTGCGTCAGAGCCGCGCGATTCTCGGCTGCATGCTGGCGCTGTTCCTGATCGGCGGCGCGACGTCGCTGTGGGCCGAGTACCAACCCAACCCGACCCTGAACAACCCGGCCGTTGAGCAAACCGCACCGCTGGAAGGCAAAGAAGCGCGCTTCGGCACCACCGGCACGGTGTTGTGGTCGGTCACCACCACGGCGGCGTCCAACGGTTCGGTCAACGGCATGCACGACAGCCTCAACCCGCTGAGCGGCATGGTGGCGCTGGTCAACATGATGGTCGGTGAAGTGATCTTCGGCGGCGTCGGTGCCGGTATGTACGGCATGTTGCTCAACGTGTTGATCGCGGTGTTCCTCGCCGGCTTGATGATCGGCCGCACCCCGGAATACCTGGGCAAGAAGCTTCAGGCCAAGGAAGTGCAATTGCTGGTGGTGACCTTGCTGGTGATGCCGGTGGGCACGCTGGTACTGGGCGCCATTGCCGCCAGCCTGCCAGGCCCGGCAGGTGCTATCAGCAACCCTGGGCCGCACGGTTTCAGCCAGTTGTTGTACGCCTACACCTCGGCCAGTGCCAACAACGGTTCGGCGTTCGGCGGCTTCAGTGGCAACACCGCGTTCCACAACCTGATGTTGGGCCTGGGCATGTTGATCGGCCGCTTCGGCTACATCCTCCCGGTACTGGCTCTGGCTGGCAGCCTGGCAATGAAAAAGACCGCTCCGATTGGCCAGAACAGCTTCCCCACGCATGGCCCGCTGTTCGTGACCCTGTTGACCGTGACCATTTTGCTGGTGGGCGGCCTGACTTTCCTGCCGACACTGGCACTGGGCCCAATCGCTGAACACCTGAGCATGGGCTTCTAAGAGGGGATATGAAAATGAATATGCCTGCAAAAAACGCCGCCCCTGTGACAACTCAGGAGTCGCCAAAAACCGCCATCTCTGCGCTATGGCGCCCGGCGCTGGGCCAGGCGTTCGTCAAGCTGGACCCGCGCCAGCTGCAACGTTCGCCGGTGATGCTGGTGGTCGAACTGACCGCCATCCTCACCACCGTGTTGTGCTTCGTGCCCGACACCGCCGTGCCGACGTTCGTCGCCGTGCAGATCGCCGTGTGGCTGTGGTTCACCGTGCTGTTCGCCAACTTCGCCGAGGCCTTGGCCGAAGGTCGCGGCAAGGCCCGCGCCGACAGCCTCAAGGCTGGCAGTGAAGGCCTCAGCGCACGCCGCAAGGAGGCCGACGGCAGCTTCAAAGTCGTGCCGGCCACCAGCCTGCGCAAAGGCGACGTCGTGCGCGTCGCCGCCGGAGAAATGATCCCCGGTGACGGCGAGGTCATCGAAGGCATCGCGGCAGTCAACGAAGCGGCGATCACCGGCGAATCCGCACCGGTGATCCGCGAGTCCGGCGGCGACCGTTCGGCCGTCACCGGCAACACGCGGCTGGTGTCGGACTGGTTGCTGATCCGCATCACCGTCAACCCGGGCGAGTCCACGCTGGACCGCATGATCGCCCTGGTGGAAGGTGCCAAACGCCAGAAAACCCCCAACGAAGTCGCGCTGGATATCCTGCTGATCGGCCTGACCCTGATCTTCCTGCTGGTGGTGGTCACCCTGCAGCCGTTCGCGCACTTCGCCAATGGCAGCTTGCCGCTCGTGTTCCTGGTCGCACTGTTGGTGACGCTGATTCCTACGACCATCGGCGGCTTGTTGTCGGCCATCGGTATCGCCGGCATGGACCGTCTGGTGCGCCTCAATGTGATCGCCAAATCCGGGCGCGCGGTGGAAGCGGCGGGTGACGTGCATGTGTTGCTGCTGGATAAAACCGGCACCATCACCTTTGGTAACCGTCGCTGCGCGGCGGTGATCGCCGCGCCTGGCGTCAGTGGCCGGGATTTGGCCGAGGGTGCGCTGCTGGCATCGCTGGCGGACGACACCGCAGAGGGCAAATCCATCGTCGAATACCTGCGCGCCTTGCACCCGCAGGCTGAGCCGACCCTGGACCAACTGACCTCGGTGCCCTTCAGCGCGGAAACGCGTTTGTCCGGTGTCGATTACGAAGGCCGTGTGTTCCGCAAGGGCGCGGTGGATTCGCTGCTGGCGTTTATCGGCCAGCAACGCCGCGACCTGCAACCGGCACTGTCGCGGGAAATCGACAAGATCGCCCAAAGCGGCGGCACACCCTTGCTGGTGTGCGCCGACGGCAAATTGCTCGGTGCGATCCACCTCAAGGACGTGGTCAAGCCTGGCATCCGCGAACGTTTTGCCGAGCTGCGCAAACTGGGGATTCGCACCGTGATGGTGACGGGCGATAACCCGCTGACCGCTGCGGCGATTGCTGCCGAAGCCGGCGTGGACGATGTGCTGGCCGAAGCCACGCCGGAGAAAAAACTCGCGCGCATTCGCCACGAACAGAATGACGGTCGTCTGGTTGCCATGTGTGGCGACGGTGCCAACGACGCCCCGGCACTGGCCCAGGCCGACGTCGGCATGGCGATGA
Source organism: Pseudomonas sp. 14P_5.3_Bac1 (assembly GCF_025466135.1). Taxonomy (NCBI): domain Bacteria; kingdom Pseudomonadati; phylum Pseudomonadota; class Gammaproteobacteria; order Pseudomonadales; family Pseudomonadaceae; genus Pseudomonas; species Pseudomonas sp. 14P_5.3_Bac1. The sequence continues at coordinate 56,549 of NZ_JANLOF010000049.1, forward strand.
ATGACGGTACCCAGGCGGCTCGCGAAGCGGCCAACATGGTCGACCTCGACAGCGACCCGACCAAGCTGCTGGACGTGGTGCAGATCGGCAAGGAGTTGCTGGTGACCCGCGGCGCGCTGACCACGTTTTCCATCGCCAACGACGTGGCCAAGTACTTCGCAATCCTGCCGGCACTGTTCGCCTCGATCTACCCGCAATTGGGCGTGCTCAACGTGATGCACTTGCAGAGCCCGCAGAGCGCGATTCTCTCGGCCATTGTGTTTAACGCGTTGATCATTGTGGTGCTGATCCCGCTGGCGCTGCGCGGTGTGCGCGTGCAGGCGGCGAGCGCGGCGGCGTTGCTGCGTCGCAACTTGCTGATCTATGGGCTGGGCGGGATTGTGGTGCCGTTCGTGGGCATCAAGGCGATCGACATGCTGCTGACCGCGCTGCACCTGGTTTGACCCGATTCCTGGGGGCGCCACGTCGGCGCCCACAGGCTGCAATGACTCTCGTGAGGAATCTGAAATGTCCACCATGATCCGCCCGGCCTTGAGCCTGCTGGTACTCATGACCCTGATCACCGGCGTCGCCTACCCATTGGTGGTGACCGGTGTCGCGCAAGTCGCTTTTCCTGACCAGGCCAACGGCAGCCTGGTGCGCGATGCCGACGGCAAAGTGCGCGGTTCCAGCCTGATCGCCCAGGATTTTACCGGCGATCAGTGGTTCCATCCGCGCCCGTCGGCTGGCGCATTTGCGACGGTTTCCAGCAGCGCGAGTAACCTGGGCCCAAGCAACCCGGCGTTGGCCACGCGGGTTTTCGATGATGCCAATAAACAACTGGTGCCAGGCCAGGGGCCGGTGCCGTTGGCCTCGCTGACTACCTCTGGCAGCGGTCTTGATCCACACTTGCCTCCACCGGCGATTGCCTATCAACTGGCGCGGGTGGCAGCCGCACGAAATGTGCCGGTGGCAACCCTGCAGCGCTTGCTGGATGAGCACATCGAAAGCCCGCTGGTGGGGCCGCCGGTGGTGAACGTGTTGGCGCTGAACATGGCGCTGGAAAAGTTGTAAGTCGTGGTGCCGCCATCGCGCGCAAGCCCGGCTCCCACAGGGGAATGCACTCCAACTGTGGTAGTGGGCTTGCCCGCGATGGCGGCCTGAAGGACTCCAAATAAACACCTGAAGGAACCGCAACGCATGAGCGACTCCGGCCGCGCCGACGCCCTGTTAGCCGATCTGCCCCGGGACGGCCGTGGCCGGCTCAAAGTCTTTCTCGGCGCCGCGCCGGGCGTGGGCAAGACCTACGCCATGCTCCAGGCCGCCCACACCCAGCTGCGCCAGGGCGTGCGGCTGATCGCCGGGGTGGTCGAAACCCACGGCCGCGCCGAGACCGAGGCCTTGCTCAGCGGCTTGCCGCAGCAACCGCTGGTGCGTACCGAATACCGCGGCGTGATGCTCGAAGAAATGGACCTGGACGGCCTGCTCGCCGCCAAGCCCAAGCTGGTGCTGGTCGACGAACTGGCCCACAGCAACGCCCCCGGCAGCCGGCATGAAAAACGCTGGCAGGACATTCAGGAACTGCTCGCCGCCGGCATCAATGTGTTCACCACGGTCAACGTCCAGCACCTGGAAAGCCTTAACGATCAAGTGCGCGGGATCACCGGCGTGCAAGTGCGCGAAACCCTGCCGGACTGGGTGCTGCAAGAGGCGGACGAGTTGCTGCTGATCGACCTGCCATCGCGCGAGCTGCTGGAGCGTCTGCGCGACGGCAAGGTGTACGTGCCGGAGCAGGCCCGTGCGGCCATCGACGCTTTTTTCACCCAGACCAACCTGATGGCCCTGCGCGAACTGGCGATGCAGACCGCCGCCGCTCACGTCGATGACGACCTGGCCCAAGGCTATCGGCAACTGGGCCAGGCCGCGCCGGCGGTGCGCGGCCGCTTGCTGGTGGGCGTGGATGGCGATGCGCAGGCCGAACGCCTGGTGCGTCATGCCAGCCGCGTCGCTCAACGCCGACATTTGCCCTGGAGCCTGGTGCATATCGACAACGGCCGTGCGCGCGATGAGCAAGCGCGCCTGCGCCTGCAAAACGCCCAGCAACTGGCCGAGCGCCTTGGCGGCGAAGTGGTGTTGTTGCGCGCGGGCGAGGTGGCGAAGACGCTGATCCAGCATGCTGCCGAACGCCGCGCGAGCCTGCTGCTGGTCGGGCAGTCGCGCATGCGTTGGCGGCGTCGGTTGTTCGGCGGTGGGCTGGCGGCGCGCTTGCTGCGTAATGCGCGCGGTCTGGAAATCAACGTCCTCGACAGCGACGACATGCCCGCACCGCCGCGACTGCCGGATGTGCGCGGGTTGGTGTGGTTCGATTATGGCCTGGCAGTCGTCGCGACGATCGTGGCGGCGGCGCTGGCCTGGGCGGTGGCCAGCGTGTTGCCGCTGCCGAATATCTCGCTGGTGTTTCTCGCGGCGGTATTGCTGGTGGGCGTGCGCAGCAGCCTGGGGCCGTCGCTGGTGTGTGCGGCGCTGTCGTTTCTGACCTACGATTTTCTGTTTATTCCGCCGAATTTCTCCTTCGCCATCCAGCGTGAAGAGGACGTGTTGACGCTGCTGTTCTTTCTGCTGATGGCGGCGTTGACCGGCAACCTGGCCGCGCGTCAGCGTCGGCAACTGCAGGCCTTGCGCGATACTCAGGAAGAGACCAGCGAACTGCTCGATCTGTCGCGCAAACTCACCGCCGCCACCGATCGCCAGGCGGTGATCAGTGCGGCGGCCCATCATCTGGAAGGCTGGAGCGATCTGGAGCTTTGCCTGGTCAATCGGGACGCGCATGGCGATTGGCAGGTCGAGACCGGTTCCCCGCTGAACCTCACAGAAGCCGAACGCGCCGCCGCCGATTGGGCCTGGCAGCACGATCAGCCGGCCGGCATGGGCACCGGCACGTTGCCGTTCGGGCGCTGGTGGTGGTGGCCGCTGTCGGGCGAGGAGGGGCCGCTGGGGTTGCTTGGCGTGAGCCCCAAACCGGGCCTGGAGCTGAGCGGGCAGCGTCGTCGCCTGCTCACCGCATTGAGCCAGCCGCTGGCCCAAGCGTTGGCGCGGGCGCAATTGGCGCAGGAACTTGAATCCGCGCGCTTGCATGGCGAAACCGAGCAACTGCGCAGCGCCTTGCTGGCCTCTGTGTCCCACGACTTGCGTACGCCGTTGACGTCGATGCGCGGCAGCATCGACAGCCTGTTGGCGCTCGGCGAGGCGATTCCTCTGGAGGATCGCCGCGAATTGCTCGAGGGCACCCGCGATGAAGCCGAGCGCCTGGACCGCTATATCCAGAACTTGCTGGACATGACGCGCCTGGGCCACGGTGCGCTGAAACTGGCGCGTGATTGGGTTTCGCCCGGCGATATCGTCGGCAGCGCCCTAGGCCGTTTGCGCGCGGTGCTGGCGCCGCTGCAGGTCAAGACCGACGTGCCGGCCGAGTTGCCGTTGCTGTATGTGCACGCCGCCTTGATCGAACAGGCGCTGGTCAACGTGCTGGAAAACGCCGCGCGTTTCTCACCCGCCCAAGGCCGTTTGGAGGTGAGCGCGGGCGTGGCGGATGACCAATTGTTTTTTGCGGTGGCCGATGAAGGGCCGGGGATTCCCGAAGACGAGCGCGCGAAGATTTTCGATATGTTCTACACCGCCGCCCGCGGTGATCGCGGCGGGCAGGGCACGGGCCTGGGCCTGGCGATTTGCCAGGGCATGGTTGGCGCACACGGTGGGCGTATCAGCGTCGCCGAGGGCATTGAAGGGCGGGGCACGTGCATCACCTTGTTCCTGCCGTTGCCGACTCAGCCTGGCCTGGAACGCGAGGCTTGAGCTACCCTCTTTTTTCCACGGATTTTGATTGGACACCATGAGCCAGACCGCGACGATTTTAGTCATTGATGACGAACCGCAGATTCGCAAATTCCTGCGCATCAGCCTGGCCTCCCAGGGCTACAAGGTGATCGAGGCCGGCACCGGTAACGAGGGCCTGGCCCAAGCGGCATTGAGCAAACCGGATTTGCTGGTGCTCGACCTCGGCCTGCCCGACATGGACGGCCAACACGTGCTGCGCGAGTTCCGCGAGTGGTCGACGGTGCCGGTGCTGGTGCTGTCGGTGCGCGCCAGTGAAGTGCAGAAGGTCGAGGCCCTGGATGGCGGCGCGAATGATTACGTGACCAAGCCTTTTGGCATCCAGGAATTTCTCGCCCGCGTGCGCGCATTACTGCGCCAGGCCCCGGCGGGGGAGGCTCAGGAAGCGGCCTTGAGTTTTGGCCCGCTGACGGTGGACCTGGCCTATCGCCGCGTGCTGCTGGACGGTGCCGAGGTGGCGCTGACCCGCAAGGAGTACGCGGTACTGGCGCAACTGGCGCGGCATCCGGGGCGGGTAATCACCCAGCAACAACTGCTCAAGGATATCTGGGGGCCGACCCACACTGAAGACAGTCACTACCTGCGCATTGTGGTGGGGCATTTGCGGCAGAAGTTGGCGGATGACCCGACTCAGCCACGGTTTATCGTGACCGAGGCGGGGGTTGGGTATCGGTTGTTGAATGCCTGAGTTTGGCGGCGCCCGCGCAGGCCTCATCGCAGGCAAGCCAGCTCCCACCATTGAATGTGTTCACAGATCAGAATGTGGGAGCGGGCTTGCCCGCGATAGGGCCATCAGCCACAGCACACATTTCAACCCTGCTCACTCTCATATTTGTCCAACGTATCCCTGGCAATTTCCCGTCCCAAAGCGATCAACTCCGGCGCTTTGTAAAACTCGAAAAACCGGCACACGCGCTTTGGCACGTTGATCAGCACATCCGGCGGGTAACCGGCGATCTTGTACTGCGCCAGCGATGTCTGCATCACCTCGAAACTCTGGTTGATCAGGTCCAGCAGGGACGCCGGGCCGACGTTGTCGATGATGAACGAACCGGTCGCCGACTTTGGCGCCCCGGCTTTCTCCGGCGCCGCCGCGGGTTGCTGGGATTCTGGTTCGGCCGATTCCAGCCATGGGTTGATCTCAGCTGTCTGAGCGTGCAAAGCCTCCTGCTCAAGCTTCATTAACTGTTCAGCTTGTTTGCGGCGAAACGGCAGGTGTGAACCCAACGACTTGGCCAAGCTGTTGAAGCGACTCTTGAACGCCGGCGGACGCTGGATCACGGGCAGTTGGTAATGTTTTTGGTTAGTGGCGTTGAGGTTGACCGCGATGATCAAGTCGCAGTGGCTCGACACCACCGGCACGATCGGCAGCGGGTTGAGCAGGCCGCCGTCCACCAGCATACGGTTGCCCTGCATCACGGGTGTGAACAGGCTTGGAATCGCCGCGGAGGCGCGCATGGCCTGGTGCAGGCAACCTTCCTGAAACCAGATTTCCTGCTGGTTGGTCAGGTCGGTCGCTACGGCGGTGTAGGGGATGCGCAGTTCTTCGATGTTGATCTCGCCGACGATCTTGCGGATCTGGCCGAAGACTTTTTCGCCACGAATCGCACCCAGGCGAAAGCTTACGTCGACCAGGCGCAGTACATCGAGGTAGTCGAGGCTTTCGATCCAGTTGCGGTACTCGTCAAGCTTGCCGGCTGCATAGATCCCACCCACCACGGCGCCCATGGAGCAACCGGCGATACAGGCAATGTCGTAGCCGCGCCGTTCGATCTCCTCGATCACGCCGATATGGGCATAACCGCGGGCTCCACCGGAGCCCAGTACCAAGGCAACACGTTTCTTCATGGTCCATGTCCTTCACAAAGCAGGTGCCCACAATGCACCCATTGAGGGGCAAGCTTCAATCTTCGCCGGGGGCTGTAATATTTTTCCAGGATCAGCGCAGTGCTCGGGTATGCTCTGACGATAGGCGCTCTGATTTCAGGCTGCGAACAAGGCACTTTTCCTTGTAGGCAACGTCTACACCCTACGACTGTTTTTCTTTATTTGAGGTGTCATCGATGAAAGCCTGGATGTGTGTGCCTGTGATTGTGTTGGCCCTGGCCGGCTGTGCCGGGAAAACCGCATACCGCGACAGCTGTGGCACGCAACTGGATGCCGCGTGGCACGAGCTGGACCTGGCCAAGGCTGAAGGTTTTGCCGGCACCGTGAGCTACTCCAAGGCATTGTCCTTGTTGACTGGCGCCAAGACCCAGCAGCAATTCGAAGCGTTTGAAGGCTGCTCCAACAAGGCCGAAAAGGCGCGGTTCTATATTCGTGAGTCGCGCGCCGGACGTTAATTTCTAGCGCCAAACGGGATTTTCATCGTCAAGGGAGGAAGGCATGTCAGCTTTGGTCGATCAGTTAGTCGCTCAGGTCATTGGCCTGGAAGTAGGGTTACTGAGCTGCCAGGCTCGCCTCGCCGCCGTCACCGACGATGAAGCCCTGCATGACCTGCGCACCACCGTGCGGCGCCTGCGCAGTTCGTTGCGCCCGTTGCGCGGGTTGCCGGGAGTCGAACAACTCGAATTGGCCGCCAGCACAGTCGGCCAGATGACTACGCCGCTACGCGACCGCGAGGTCCTGGCGGCGTATCTGCATCAGCACGGCTATCACCAGGCCGCTGAACGGCGCCTGCGCCTGCAACCCGACGCCTATCGCCAGGTGGCGCAGAGCCCGGAAGTGGCGCACCTGTTGCAAATTCTCGATGCGTTCCCACGCTTTATCCGGGCTTCGCAGCATCAGAAACTGCTCAAGGGCCTGCGCCCGCGCATCGAGAAGCGCTTGGGCAAGCAATGGCACAAACTCGGTGATGCCCTCAAAGACCCAACCCATGATCGCCATCGCCTGCGGTTGCTGATCAAGCGTGTGCGCTACGCCGCCGAGGCCTACCCCGAACTGGACAAACTGCCTGCCAAAGCCGTGTCGCGCCTCAAACAAGCCCAAGGCGCTCTGGGCGATTGGCACGACTGCTGGCAATGGCTGGCGCAGGCCGGGCACCAAGCGGATTTGCAACCGTGCGTGCCGGTCTGGCATCGCACCATGAGCAAGGCAGAAGGCCAGGCGGATCGGGTGCTGGACAAACTCAGCGCGGATTGTTTCTAGGCCGGTCCGGTTTTTGGCCGGAATGGGCGCTGTACCTCACCGGCTCGATGGTTAAGATCCCTCATCGGTTTTCTTGATGTGAGGTCGCCATGCGCTTTAGTGATTTGCTCGACGCAGCCCGTAACAACCCGTTGGACGTGACCATCCCCGCCGAATGGGCTCAGGGCCGCGCGACCTTTGGTGGCCTGGTTGCCGCGTTGCAGTACGAAGCCCTGCGCGCCCAAGTGCCCGCAGATCGACCCCTGCGATCTTTGGCCATCACCTTTGTCGGCCCCGTTGCGCCGGATGTGCCGGCCAGTTATCAAGTCGAAGTGTTGCGCGAAGGCAAGGCCGTCAGCCAGTTGCTTGGCCGCGTGGTGCAAAACGGTGAAGTGGCGACGCTGGTGCAGGCCAGCTTTGGCGCGTCGCGTGAGTCAGTGATTGAAGTCGCAAGCGAGGCGCCGCCTAGGTTCAAGCACTGGGATGAATGTCAGGAACTGCCCTACATCAAGGGCGTGACACCGGAGTTCATGCGCCACTTGGCGATGCGCTGGAGCGTCGGTGGGTTGCCATTCACCGGCAATAAATCGCGCGACATGGGCGGTTGGGTGCGCCTGCGCGGTGACGTCAAGGAAGAGCCGCTGACCGAGGCGCATATCCTCGCATTGGTCGATGCCTGGCCCCCGGCCTTGCTTCCGCACCTGACCCAACCGGCGCCGGGCAGCACGCTGACCTGGACCATTGAATTTATCCAGCCGCTGCAAGACCTGACCACCCTCGACTGGTGCCAGTACTCCGTCAACATCGAACACGCCCGCGACGGCTACGGCCATGCTGCGGCCGCGCTCTGGAGCCCGGCCGGCGAGTTGATCGCCATTAGCCGCCAGACCGTGGTGGTTTTCGCCTGAACCTCAGAACCGCTGGCTGCCTTGCGCTTCCAGTTTGCGACCGTGGCGCTGAAGCGCCACGCCTGCCAACACGCCGATGACGCCGACGGCAAAACTGGCCAGGCTCAGGCTGAACACGCCGGACGCCATCAACAGAAAACCGATGATCAGCAGCGGTACGGCAATTAACTGCAGCCCCAAGTTGGTCGGGTGCTGGTGGGTTTCTGGGTGAATGCGCCATTGCCAGGCGGGGAAGTTGGGGTGACGTTTGCCCATGATGATGAATCCTCTGTCCGTTGAAACAACTTGAACAAAGTTTAGATCGCGGGCGGGCGGGGCGGCGAATCAAGGCTGGCTATGGGGGCTATAGCCAACCTTGTTTGGTTTACAACTTCAACTGCCCAATCGCCTTGCTCAATTCCCCGGCCAACGTCGCCAGCTCATTGCTGGTGGTCGCTGAATCCACGGTCTGCTGCACCGTGTTTTCGGTCACATCACGAATGCTCACCACGGCGCGGTTCATCTCTTCGGCGACATGGCTTTGCTGTTCGGCCGCCACGGCGATCTGGGTGTTGCTTTCGCGCATCTGCGCCACGGCGCCGGTGATTTCGGCGAGGGCCGCGCCGGCTTCCTGGGCTTGCTGTACGCAGTCGTCGGCCTTGAACGAGCTTTCCTGCATGAAGTCCACCGCGTCGCGGGTGCCGGCCTGCAGCGCCGAGACCATGTGGGTGATTTCGTCGGTGGAGCTTTGCACGCGTTTGGCCAGGTTGCGTACTTCGTCGGCGACCACGGCGAAACCACGGCCCATTTCGCCGGCGCGGGCGGCCTCGATGGCGGCGTTGAGGGCGAGCAGGTTGGTCTGTTCGGCGATGCTGTGGATCACGCCGACCACGCCGTTGATTTTCTGGCTGTCCTCGGCGAGCTTTTGAATCATCTCGGCAGTCTGTTGCACGCCGGTGGAAAGCCCGGCAATCGAACGCTGTACCCGGCTGACCACTTCCTGGCCGCTGCCGGCGAGGGTGTCGGCGGTTTGGGACAGGTCGCGAGTGGCGCCGGCGTGCTGGGCGATGTGGTAGACGGTGGCGGTCATCTCATTGATCGCGGTAGCGGCCTGATCGGTTTCGCTTTGCTGGCCGAGCATGCCGTGTTGCACCTCGTTCATGCTGCTGGCCAGGCGCGCGGCGCCATCGTCCAATTGCTGCGCGGTGTGTGCCACGGTGCTGACCACCCGCTGGTAGCCGGCTTGCATGGCGTTGAAGGCGCTGGCCATCTGGCCGACTTCGTCCTTGCAGGCCAGGGGTACGCGGGCCGACAGGTCGCCGGTTTTTTCGACGTGCAGCATCACGTCCTTGAGGGTGTTGAGTTGGCTGAGCAAAAAGCGGATCAGCAGTTGCGAGGCACCGAGCATCGCCAGCATCAGGATCAACACCGCCACCGCGTAGTTGGCGAAGCGTTCGCCGAACACTTGGCTCAGGCTGCGTCCGTAGGCCAGCACGGCGACCTGCTGGCCGTCGGCACGCGCGATCACGTCGGCACCGATCAGCGGGTTTTCACCGAATAACGGCATGTGATTGAGCTCGACCCAACCGCTGGCGTTGCCCAGGGCTGACAGATCCTGATCGGCCAGCTGTGGGACTTGTCCACGGGTAAACGTCAGCCAATGCTCGCCCTTGGGCAATGGCTTGTCGGCGGGCCAGGCACTCAGCAACCGCGCCTGCGCCTGTGCCGAAGCCTGGGAGGCATCGCTGCGCGCCTGTTGCTCGAGTTGCACGGCGTAGAGCACGAGCAACAAGGTGGTGATGAAGGCGACCGCGTTGACGGCCCAGAATTTGTATTTCAGCGAGATATTGCTAAGCCAGGCACCCATGGAAGGTTTTCTCTGATAGCGGAAACAGCATTGGCAAGGTGCCATTATTGTGCCGCTACTCAGGAAGCCGGTTTTGACATGGGTCAATGCGCCGCATTAATCCACTTGAGGCAAACCAAAAAACGCCCGCGAACAGGCGGTGCTGTGTGCAGCCAAGTCTTCCAGGGTTTCGTTGCGGTGCAGGGCGACTTCGCGCAGTACTTCCGGCAAGTAGGCCGGTTCATTGCGGCCGTTTTTCGGCTTGGGCCGCAGCGTGCGCGGCAGCAGGTAGGGCGCGTCGCTTTCCAGCATCAGACGGCCACGTGGGATTTCCCTGACCAGCGGGTGCAGGTGCGTCCCACGGCGTTCGTCGCAGATCCAGCCGGTGATGCCGATATGCAAGTCGAGGTCGAGGTAGCTGAACAGCGCCGATTGTTCGCCGGTGAAGCAATGCACCACGGCGGCGCTCAGGTGGTCGCGGTAATCCTTGAGGATCTCCAGCAAGCGCTGGTTGGCGTCGCGCTCGTGAAGAAACACTGGCAGTTTCAGCTCGACGGCCAGTGCCAGGTGTTCTTCGAGGACTTTTTCCTGTTGTGGGCGCGGGGAAAAATCGCGGTTGAAATCCAACCCGCATTCGCCCACTGCACGCACGCGGCTTTCGCTGAGCAAACCCCGCAATTGCCGCGCGCTGTCGCCGTTCCAATCGCTGGCGGAGTGGGGATGAATGCCGGCGGTGCTGAACAGGCGCTGGCCGCTGTCATCGAGTTTTATGCAAAGCTCCAAAGCCTGCTCGCTGCCTTCGACACTGGTGCCGGTGAGCACCAATTGCTGCACGCCGGCGGCATAGGCACGGTCGAGAACGGCCTGGTGCCTCTCGTCGAAACTGGGGTTGGTCAGGTTGACGCCGATATCAATGAGTTGCATGGTGCTATCTCCGCCTGCGGCCGGAAAGCATATCAGAGCTGTAGATTTATAAGAAAAACGAAGAACTACAACAAGTTATAGCTGTCTTTGAACGTCGCAAGTGACATTGTGGTCGGTCGTACGCCTTCCTCCATGCCACCGTTGCGCGCCTTGCCAGCGCATAAAGCGCTCTGTTTCTGACCTCCAGCCCTTCGCCTTTCGCGAGGGTGCTGGCCAGTATTCTTTCCGGAGAGCGGATGATCCGACCCTCGGCGTTGCTTGTGTTGTGCCTGACGTTACTGCTGCCCATGGCGGCGGTCGCACGTCTGGATGGGCCGCTGGAAGTGACCAAGCCCGGCAAGGTACGCGACCTGGCGCAGATTCGCTCCAGTCGCACGCTGCGTGTGCTGGTCAACCAGAGCCGTAACAGTTCCGGTGAGGTTCAGGGCCAGGCCATCGGTGTTGAGTACCATCGCCTGCGCGCCTTCGAGCAATACCTGAACGGCCACGCCCGTGACGGGGAAGAAATCACTCTCAAAATTATCCCGAAAGCCAAGGACCAACTGCTCGGCGCGTTGGCCCGTGGTGAAGGCGACCTGGTGGCTCCCGGTGAATTGCTTGATGTGAAGGCTGCGCACAAGATCAGCACCAGCGACCCGATTGCCAGTGATGTACCGTTGTGGCTGGTTGGCGTGAAGGGCGAGCGACGCTTTACCAAGCTGGAGCAGTTGTCCGGGCGCACGCTGGCCCTGACTACCGGCAGTGCAGCGGCGGATGCGATCAATCAGGTCAACCAGCAACTGGCCCTGCACAAGCGACCGCCGGTGAAGGTGGAATGGGTCGATCCGACCTTGGCGGTGGAAGATGTATTGGAGATGGTCCAGGCCGGGATCTTCCACCTCACCATTGTCGAGAAACCCATTGCCGAACGCTGGTCGAAAATCCTGCCCAAGCTGCGCTTTGATCGGCAAGTGGCAATCAGCGAGCCGGGCGATGAGTACTGGTTTGTGCGCCAGGATGCCTCAATGCTGCGGGCCAGTATTGACCGTTTCCTCAAGACCTACCGAACCCCGGCCGACCAGGACGTGGCATTCCAGCGTATCTACCGACGCCTTTATCAAGTGCGCAATCCACTGGCTCGCGCCGACCGTCAGCGCCTGGAGAAACTGCGCCCGGTGCTGCAAAAGCATGCGCGAGAGCAGGGCATGGACTGGCTGAACCTGGCGGCGCTGGCGTTCAAGGAGTCGGCCCTGGACCCCGGCGCGCGCAACAGTGGCGGCCCGACCGGGCTGATGCAGATCACGCCTTCGGCGGCGCAGCGAGTGGGCGTCAACAATATCGAGAGTCTGGACAGTAATGTGCAAGCGGGCGCCCGGTATCTGGCGATGATCCGTCGCAAGTTCTTCGCCAGCCCCAAGCTTAACGAGCGCGAGCGTATGGCCTTCGTGCTGGCGGCTTACAACATGGGGCCGGAGCGGGTGCAAGGCATGCGGGCCGAGGCTCGGCGCCGCGGTCTGAACCCCAACCAATGGTTCTTCCAGGTCGAGCGTATTGCCATGGAGCAAGTGGGCATGGCTGGCGTCAGCTATGTTAATAGCGTGAACAAGTACTACTTGGCGTTTGATCGGGAGCGGGAGTCTCTGGAACCGTGAACGCCAAAACTTGCTTCGCGTAAATAATCGGATTTATAGATGATTATTAAGCGATTTTTGCGCTTTTATCATTGCTTTATCCGATTAATATAGCGGCCAACCCATCCCCTACCTGGAAAAGGATTAGCACCATGAGCCCACTGATCAACCGTGTCCTGTCTACCCGCGCTGGTTATGGCCTGACCATCCTGCGAATTTTTGTCGGCATCATCTTCGCTGCCCATGGTTCGCAAAAACTCTTTGGCTGGTTTGGTGGCTACGGCCTGGCGGGCACTGCGCAGTATATGGAAAGCCTTGGGCTGACTCCGGGCACCTTGATGGCGGTGTTGTCGGGCGGCACGGAATTCTTCGCCGGCCTGGCGTTGATCATCGGTTTGCTGGCGCGCCCGGCGGCCTTGGGCCTGACCTTCCTGTCGCTGGTGGCAATCTTCTCGGTGCATATTCATAACGGGCTGTTTATGGCCAACAACGGTTATGAATTTGCCCTCGCCTTGCTCGGCGGCTCTTTGGCGGTGCTGCTGGAAGGGGCGGGCAAATTGTCTGCTGACCGCGCCATCGCCCGCTGATACTCAGATAAAACCCGGAAAAAGCCCGCCCTGTGCGGGCTTTTTCGTTGCTCGGGATTCTTGACACTGCCCCACCGGCTTCTCTAGGATGCTGCTCATGCGCCGATTTAAACAGCTAATTGCGGGGCGCCACTGGGCTCGATACAGCCCGACAGAAGCATGCACTCATCAAGGGTCAGGCTTCGAAATACCGCTAAAGCGCTGGTTCGGTGTTGCCTCTCACCTGCCCGCAGACTTTTGAGGCAGAGACACGACACGATGAATGCACTTCGCCCCCTCATACGCCTGGCCCCGATCACCGCGGACCTGACTCAACGCAATCCGAAAATCCTCCTGGGTGGTAAGCACCAGCCTACGCTGCTGCGTTACCTCGATGGCTGGCCGCGTCGCACCGGGCGACCTTCGGCGTTCCTGATCCAGTTTGTGGAAGATGGCGACTCCCTGGCCCGCTTTGCCGCCAACAGTTTCGACCTTGCAGTGATTCAGGCGCCCAGCGCCGCTGATGCCGATGAAGTCATCCGTCAGCTGACGCGTATTGCCCGCCAGGGACTGATCGCTCGTCGTTGAGTGCTTAAAGCAGGTTGGCGGTCACGGCTGATCGACGTCGCCGGTTGTAAAGCGACACTGTCCACGCGATAAAGCACACCAGCAGCGGTACGGCGCCGATCAGCAGCAGTTTCAGGGTTAGCTCCAGTTGATGCACCGATGCGTAAGCCTCGACCTTGAGCGCCTGTAACTCCATGGGCAGTCGCAGGCGTTCCTTGTTCAGTGCTTGCAACTGGGTATTGGTATTCACCGCTTGGGTGCCGAAGCCGGTGTCCGGCGGTTTCAAGCGTTGCCATTCGTGCTCGGTTCGCTCAAGCCGTCGTTCAAGTTCCCCTGCCTTTTGGGCGTAGGCCTGTGCAGCGGCTTCGCGCCTGTCTGAAAGCGGGTTGGGTGATTGGCTGGCCATTGCACGGGGCCGAATGCTCGCGAGAACATCAGGAGCCGCCAGGTTATCCAGGGTATTCAAGACAAACGTAACGTTGCCGTTGGCGGCTGAGCTGATGACAGAGTCCATGAGTAAATCAGTGTCGGCGACCACCACCACCTGAATGTCTGCAGCCTTTTGCAAACCAGCGGGCTGCCCGTCGACACCGTCTGGAAATGCCGAATAAGCGGGGCCGCTGAGGCGAGCCGCTATCACCTGGCGTTGGCCGACAGCAGATGGTTGATCGATTTGTGAGTCGAGTGCGCTGGCTGATGCAATGCGCGCGGCGTCCAATAGCGCAGACTGCGTGGAGCTTTGCAGCAACGGGGTGAGCAGCGTGCGGCTTTTCCTGAGGCGAGAAAGTGCGCCACTGCTCGAGACAATCACCGTATTCAGTTTCCACGCGCTGACGTCGTCCGCCGTCAGCGCCTGGCGTGGCAGGCTCAATCTGGCCGGATGGAAGACGGTCGGCTCGCCAGCGCCGGAAGACGCGGACGAGGCATAGAGATTATCCACCAGCAGCTTGTCCGTCGGCATCTGCAGGCCCCACGCGGCAAGCAGGCCGTCCAGCGTGGAGTTTGCCGGCGCGGCGTCTGCCGCGCTCTCGCTCAGAGGGTCGAGAAAGATCATCAACTTTCCGCCCCTCAGTACAAACTGTTCGATCGCGTACAGGGTTCGATCCGGCAGTGCACGCGGGTGGACGACCATCAGCGTCCCGATCGATTCAGGCACCTGTGGAATGTTCGATGCCAGGCTTTCGAGGGTGAAGTGCTGACGCATTTTCGTCAGTAACTGCCCGGCGGACTCGTTCAACGCCAGCCCTGTCAGCACGCCAACAGTGGGTGGCGCTGGGTGCCCCAGTGTGTAGATCAAGTGGCTTATTTCGTATTCGAGCACCGGCTCGTCATCCAGGCTGAATGCGTCAATACGTTGTGCGGCCTGGCCTGCACGCACGCCTATCAGACCGAGAAACCCGTGGGTGTCGTCCAGCCCGAACAGGCCCGCTTTATAGGCCTCTTCTGAATAAGGCGCCGGATCAATAACGTGCAAGTTAATCCTGCCCTTGGCGGCTTTTTCGAACTCTTCAAGCAGGTCTCCCACACGCTCGCCATAGCGTTTCAACGCCTGGCTTTTTCGCGGGTCATGGCGTGAGTTGAAGTAATACAAATCCACGGGGGCCTCAAGTGAGGCGAGCAGTTGCCGTGCCTGCGGCGACAACGTATGGATTTTGTGTTGTGAAAAGTCCCAACGGATATCGGGAAGGTTGTTTACCCAGACCAGATTAAAGGCCAGAAAGAGTAATGATATGACCGTAAGTGTCATACCCGTGCGAATAGCGGATCGCATGCGGTGCTTTCCTTCTCAACGGGCTTTGTAATTGAGTGTGACTGCTGTTGCCGCAAGAAAGGCAAGGATCACGCTGACGAAGTACAGGCTGTCATGGAGTGTCAGTTTGCCGTTGTCGAGAGCGCCAAAGCGTAAGATCGGGTCAAGCGCGATCAAACTGTCTACCACCCAAATAGGCGCCTGGTGCTCAAGGGCATCCAGTGCTGAAGAAAGCATGCTGACGGTAAGCAGCAAACCGAGCGTCAGTAGGAAAATGACGATGCGCCGGTGGGTCAGCGCGCAGATAAAGCATCCCACCGATAGATAACTTCCCGCGAGCAACCCGCTTGCCAGAAATTGTGACGTGATAACGGCGTTGTCCGCGGCGCCCAGGTAGTTGGCGACAACCACCAGAGGAAAGGTCAGGGCCAAGGCAATGCCACACACGACCCATGCGGCCAGAAATTTTCCCAGCACGCGCTCGATGGTCGTGATGGGCAGCGTTTTCATAATGTCGCGCATGCCAGGGTGATGTTCGTCCGACCACAGCTGCGTTGACAAGGTTGGAATCAGCAGCAGGTAGAGCCAAGGGTGTAACTGGAAAAACACTTGTAAGTCAGCGCCGCCTTCTTCGAGCCACGGGCTCGTATTCAGCCCCAGTGCCGCGCACAGCAGCACAAACGCAGCAACACTCAAGTACGTGCCTGGCGTACGGGCATAGCTGACGAGTTGACGCTTGAAAATCACCGGCAGCAGTTTCACAGAGAGACCTCATGACTCAAATGGCGAACGACTTCGTTCAGGCGCCCTGTTTCCAGTTTCAATGACGTTATGTTCCAGCCGCGGTTGGCGATCAGTGCGTTGATAGGGGGATAGATGCTGTGCCCGGGCAGGGCCAGAACGGTCACGGTGCCGGGTGTATGCCGGTCTTCTTCTATGCCTGCGACGCCGGGCAAGACGGCCAGTGCGAGTAAATCCAGAGGAGTTTCTGCGGCCAGGGTGACTGCCCGGTAGTGGCGGGATTTGCGCTGAAACTCGGACAGCGGCGTGTCAGCCACCAACTGGCCGCGCGCGATGACCACCGCCCGCGTGCAAAGGCTGGCCAGTTCGTCGCAATGACGCGAGGCGATAATCACCGCCATTTCTTCGGTCAGGGACTGGACCAGTGTTCTGAATTTGAGCCGTTGATTCGGCGCCAGTCCTTCGCTCGGTTCATCCAGCAGAAGCAGGCTGGGTGAATGCAGGATGGCTTGGGCGATGGCTACCTTGCGCTTCAAACCTACGCAAAGCGCACCGATAGGAACGTTGAGCACACGCGACAACTCCAGGCGCATGGCTGCTCGATCCACCCTGCTGCGTTTTTCAGCCCCGCTGAACCCTCGCACGTCGGCAATGAAATTGAGAAAGCCTTTAACGGACATCGTCTGATGGCTGAGCCCGGCCTGGAGCTGATAACCGAGGACTTTGCGTGCTTGAAGTGGATGGGTCTGGGTGTTGAACCCATGGACGGTGATGGACCCGGAGGAGGGGTTAGCGATACCGGAGATCAAGTTCAGCAAGGTTGTTTTGCCGGCGCCGTCTTCCCCGAACAGACCGATACACTCCTGGCGCTGAGCAAATAATGAGAAATTGTTGATTACATTACTTTTGCCCAAGTGCTTAGTCAGGCTGCTTATCTCGAGCATGTTTTTACCGATTAAGTTTGGCTGAGCGATGGAGAACGCGCGTGTTGTGGATGGATGAACTTTAAAAAGGTTACGGTTAATCAATACGCTTGGGAACGCGCGGGCGAAGTTATAAGAAAACTCCTACGTCAAGCCGGATAACTTACTGAAACAATTGCGCTGTTTCGAGAATGGTTAACGGTCGGATTTTTTATCTGGCGTTTATGTAAGGTTTGCTCTTTTGTAACGAGACCTGATTATCATGATGCTTCTACGTACTCTTGTTCTTGAACGCAGTGGCCAGGACGCCCCGGTTAACGGTGCGCTGCTCTGCGGGTTTGCTGTTGCCCAGATCGACTGCAACTTTCTCGTCTATAGCCTTGATGAAGAGACTGAGCCGGGCAACTCCAGGGTTTATATCGCCGCGTTGCGTAAAAAACTCGACCGGCATTTTCTGGGCAGTATCGAGTCCAAAGAAGACCTGCAAGTGGCCATGCAAGTCTTCAAGCAAATCCTGATGGCCGCGGCAGCCTCCGGCACTAAAGCCAGCGCAGTGAACGACAGTTCGATTGCATTCCATTTTATTGATTTGAAAGGCTGCAAATTACCGCCCGCCAGGCCCGAGGATCATCATTCGATGATCATCAAGAAGGCATTGGTAATGAAGGTGATTACCCTGGGCATGTCTGCGCCTGTCTTGCCTGCGATCGAAAGTGCTTCCTTGATCGTGCCGTCCATTCGCTTCTCATCACAAATGATCCCGCCCGCCAGAACTTCAAACCCACCCACGCCCGTCGAGCCGCCGGTACTTGAGCCTGTGGTTGCTGAGGCGTTGGATATTCCCGTCGCAACTGCGCAGAAGGTAGCGCTGGCAGAGCCCGTTGCGCAGCCGGCTCAATTGACACCCAGTGAACCTGCGCCATTGCAGCGCCCCGTTGAAATGGAACATGCATTGATGCCTGAGCTGGACAGTACGCTGACCAATCTTGCCAAGGTCGCCCAGGACCTGACGCAACAAAAAAACGCGGTCATTGAGCGAGAAAAAGTGCTTGAGCAGTGGCAGGCCCGACTGCAACAAAAACAGGGCGAACTGGATGAAAAGGATCGTCAGTTGGAGCAGCACGCGACGCAACTCCAGGAGCAGCAAGCATACGTCAGCCAAAAAGCCCAGAAGCTGGCGCTGGCGATGTCGCAGGTGTCGGGTATGCGACAACGTTTGCAGGGTGTGCTGCTTGAGTTGGATCAAACCCTGGAAGGCTAGAGGTGACGCAATGTGCTTGCCGATCTGGCTACTTTTCATAGTTCATTTATCATCACCCCTGCCAGTCGACGCCAAGGCATGATGCTGTGGCGTTTCGGCACCATTGGACATTGTCTGGGGATGCAAGCGTTTGAGTACCAAGCTGATTACCAAAGAAGGTCATGAGGCGCTAAAAAAAGAGCTGGATTATCTGTGGCGTGAAAAACGTCCGGACACCACGCGTAAAGTGACCTGGGCAGCGTCTCTGGGGGATCGCAGCGAAAACGCGGACTACCAGTACAACAAGAAGCTGCTGCGCGAAATTGACCGGCGGGTGCGTTACTTGCGCAAGCGGCTGGAAGATATGCGCGTGGTGGAATACATGCCTGAGCAGGAAGGCAAGGTGTTCTTCGGCGCCTGGGTTGATATCGAAAACGAGCAGGGCGAGACCAAGCGTTTTCGTATCGTTGGCTATGACGAGATTTATGAGCGCATGGACTACATCTCCATCGACTCACCGATGGCCCGGGCGTTGCTCCGTAAGGAGGTCGACGATGAGGCCATCGTGCAAACCCCGACCGGCGAGGTGTGCTGGTGGATTACCGGTATCGAGTATGTGAAATAAACGCTGCTGGCCCGTACTCCGAATAGCGTACGGGCCATCAATGTTTCAACCTTCGCGCAATACCGTCAGTGGGCTGGCATTCAACGCACGGCGCGTGCCGAATACGCCGGCACCGCCGATCAGCACGGCACCGATCACCGGCAGCAGCAACAGCCACGGGTGAGGGTGCCAGGCCAGATCGAACGCGTAGCGGTACAACACCCATGTCACCAATTCCGTACCCAGCGCTGCCAGCAGGCCGCTGACTGCGCCGAGCAAGCCGAACTCGATGCGGCGTGCCTTGACCAGCAACTTGCGCTCTGCACCCAGTGCACGCAGCAGCGCCCCCTGGCGAATGCGCTCATCCAGGGTGGCCTGCAAGCCGGAAAACAGCACCGCCATGCCGGCCGCCAGTACAAACAACAGTACGTATTCCACCGCCAGGGTCACTTGGGCGAGGATGCTGCGCAACTGCTCCAGCAAGGCCTCGACCTGCAGGATGGTGACGGCCGGGAATGCCCGGGACAGGTCAACGATCTGCTGATCATGGCCTGGCGCCAGGTAGAAGCTGGTCAAGTAAGTCGCGGGCAGGTCTTTCAAGGTGCCCGGTTGGAAGATCATGAAGAAGTTGGGCTGGAAGTTATCCCAGTTGATGGTCCGCAGGCTGGTGACGCGCGCTTCACGATTTTCTCCGCCGACGGTAAAGATCAGATGATCGTTGAGTTTGAGCTTCAGACTTGCAGCGACCTTGGCTTCCACCGAAACCCCGGGGACTTCATCGCCTGGTTGCTGAGACCACCAGGAGCCGGCTGTCAGCACATTGCCCGGTGGCAGGTCGGCGGCCCAGGTCAGGCTCAAGTCACGCTGCACCGCTCGGTCGCCGCTTGAGTCTTTGCTGACAATTTCCTGCACCGCTTCGCCATTGATGCTGATCAGCCGGCCCGGCACCACGGGGTACAACGGCGCCGATTGCGCCTGTACGTCCAGGAGTCGGGCGCTGAAGGCGTCCTTGTCGGCCGGCAGGATGTTCAGGGCGAAATAGTTGGGCGCATCCTTGGGCAACTGGTTTTGCCAGGTGTCCAGTAACTCGCCACGCAGCAGGGCGATCAAGCCCATGGACAGCAGGATAAGGCCAAACGCCAGCGACTGCCCGGCCGCCGCCAACGGATGACGCAGCAACTGCCCAAGGCCCAGACGCCAGGGCAGCGTGGCGCGAGCCAACAAGCGCCGCAAGCTTTGCAGCAACAGCAGCAGCAAGCCGCCGAGGATCAGCGCAGCCACTACACCGCCGCCCAGCAAGGCGAAGGTCAGCACCAGGTCGAGGCTAAGGCGCCACATAATCAAGCCGAGCGCGAACAGCGCCGCGCCATACACCATCCAGGTACTGGACGGGATCGGCAGCAGGTCACGGCGCAATACCCGCAGCGGTGGTACACGCCCCAGCGCCGCCAGCGGCGGCAAGGCGAAACCGGCGAGGGCGACCAGCCCGGTGCCGATGCCTGCGACCGCCGGCAGCAGCCCGCCGGGCGGCACGTCCGCCGGCAGCAGGTCGTGCAGGAAATAGAACAGACCAAACTGCGCCAGCCAGCCAAGCAGGGCGCCGGCCAGGCTTGCCGCCACGCCCAGCACGCTCAGTTGCAGGGTGAACAGCAACATTGCTTCGCGGCGCGACAGCCCAAGGCAGCGCAACAGTGCGCTGGCATCGAAACGTCGGCTGGCGAAGCGATTGGCCGACAATGCCACCGCCACGCCGGCCAGCAAGACCGCCACCAGGCTGGCCATGTTCAGGTAGCGCTCGGCCTTGCCCAGCGCGCCGCCGATCTGCTGGTTGCCGTCTCGCGAATCCTGCAGGCGCTGGTTGGCGGCGAGGCCCGGCTTGACCAGGTCGCGATAGGTTTGCAGCGCCGTGCTGCCTTGAGGCGCGCGCCACAGTTCACGGTAACTCACGCGGCTGCCGGGCTGCACCACGCCGGTGGCATCGAGGTCGGCAAGGTTGATCATGACGCGGGGTGTAAGGCTGTAGAAGTTACCGGCGCGGTCTGGCTCGTAGGTCAGTATGCGCGTCAGTCGCAGGGTCTTCATGCCGACATCGATGCTGTCGCCGACTTTCAGGTCCAGCGCCGTCAGCAGCCTTGCTTCCACCCAGGCCTCACCGGGCTTGGGGCCACCGCCAGGAGTTTCAGTGCCGAACGGTTCTGCCGCACTTTTGAGCTCGCCACGCAGCGGGTACTGCTCGTTGACCGCCTTGATGCTGGAAAGCTGAATGCCATTATCCGTGGCGATGACGCTGGAAAACTCAACGATGCGGGCATGATCCAGGCCCAGTTCAGTCCCGGACTTGATTTGTTCGGGACGGGCTGGCGAGCTGCCTTCAAGCACCAGGTCGGCGCCGAGGAACTCGGTGGCACGCAACAGCATGGCGCCATTGAGACGCGCACCGAAGTAACCGATGGCAGTGCTGGCCGCCACGGCCACCACCAGCGCGAAGAACAATACGCGCAACTCGCCAGCGCGGGCATCGCGCAGCAATTGACGCATGGCAAGGCTGAACAGGCGCAACAGCGGCAAACGGGCCATCAAGGCTCCAGGGGCGCGACCATCAGGCCGGCTTCAAGGCGGATCAGGCGTCG
Organism: Pseudomonas sp. 14P_5.3_Bac1; assembly: GCF_025466135.1. NCBI lineage: Bacteria > Pseudomonadati > Pseudomonadota > Gammaproteobacteria > Pseudomonadales > Pseudomonadaceae > Pseudomonas > Pseudomonas sp. 14P_5.3_Bac1. The sequence goes on from NZ_JANLOF010000049.1 coordinate 77,833, forward strand.
GCAACGGTGGGCCAGGCGCTCGTCGTGGGTGACGAGTACCAGGGTCGTGCCGCTTTCTTTATTAAGTTCGAACAGCAGGTCGCTGATGCGTTCGCCGGTGTGGCTGTCGAGGTTGCCGGTGGGTTCGTCAGCAAACAGCACATCCGGTTCGGCGGCGAAGGCTCGGGCGATGGCAACCCGTTGTTGCTCACCACCGGAAAGCTGGCGTGGCGAGTGGGTCAGCCGCTGGCCCAGGCCGACGCGCTCGAGCAGGTGTTTGGCGCGCTCGCGGGCGTCCTTGCGGCCGTCCAGCTCCAGCGGCAGCATGACGTTTTCCAGGGCATTGAGACTGTCGAGCAGCTGGAATGACTGGAACACAAAGCCGACGTGCTCGGCGCGGATGCGTGCGCGTTGGTCTTCATCCAGGGTGCTCAAGGCTTGGCCTGCCAGTGTGACTTCGCCACTGCTGGGCAGATCGAGGCCGGCCAACAGGCCCAGGAGGGTGGATTTGCCGGAGCCGGAGCTGCCGACGATAGCCAGGCTATCGCCCTTGTTCAGTTCCAGGCTAAGTTCGTGCAGGATAGTCAGTTCACCTTCCGCGCTGGGAACCACTTTGCTAAGGTTTCGCGCGGTGAGAATGCTTGCGCCCATGGAGAATCCGATGCGAATGTGGTTTTTGAGTGCTGGCCTGGCCTTGATGTGCATGGCCCAGAACGCAGCGGCGGGTACAGTCCTGATCGTTGGCGATAGTATCAGTGCCGGTTTCGGCCTGGATACCAGCAAAGGGTGGGTGGCCTTGCTGCAGCAGCGGCTCAAGCAGGAAGGTTTTGACGACAAGGTGGTCAATGCGTCCATCAGCGGCGACACCAGCGCAGGTGGCCTCGCGCGGCTGCCGGCGGCGCTTGCAGAGCATAAGCCGGACCTGGTGATTCTCGAGTTGGGCGGTAACGACGGCCTGCGCGGTCAGCCGCCAGCGCAATTGAAACAAAATCTTGCGTCGATGATTGACCAGTCCAAGGCCGGCGGCGCCAAGGTGCTGCTGCTGGGCATGCAACTGCCGCCCAACTACGGTCCCAAATACACCACGGCGTTTGCCGAAGTGTATGGCGCCTTGGCCAAGGAAAAAAGTATCCCGCTGGTGCCGTTTTTCCTTGAAGGTGTGGGCGGCCATCCGGAGTTGATGCAGGCCGATCAGCTGCACCCGGCGGTCGGTGCCCAGGGCAAGTTGCTGGAAAATGTCTGGCCAACGCTAAAACCGCTGCTATGACGCTTTTATACCGGCAGGCTTTCGGCTAAGGTGGCGCCCCCCCGATCTGGAGCCCCCGATGTCGCGCCCTGCCTGGTCCCTGTTCAATTACCAACTGATCGAGCCTGACGAGCAGCTGGACCTGTTCGCCTGCCAGGAAGTTCGGGTGCATCTGGTCGCGCGTCAATTGGAGTTGGGCGGCTCGATCGATCGCACGCTTTGCGGGACTTTATTGCCCGCACAACCGCGTTGGTCATCTGTCGACCGCTCGATCTTTCAAGACCAGCGACTGTGCCCCCTGTGCCGAGCCATCCTCGAATCGCAGAAGCGTGGCACACCGCCGATCTGGCCGGAGCTGCGTTTCGAGCTGTAAAGGCTTGCGCACGGTCGCAGGCCCTCTGCCTTCCCCTCTGACACCCGTGTACAATCAGTTTTTTCCTACCCGTCGTTCTGCGAAGGATTTTCCGGATGTTGTCGCGCCTTTCCGTCGTTTCCTGCTGCCTGTCCCTCGCTGCGCTCTGTGCAGCCGGTTCGGCATCAGCGCTGCAGTTGCCCTTGCCGCCGCCAGGTGAAGACATTGTCGGTCAGGTTCAGGTGATCAAGGCCAAGTACGAAGACACCTTCGCCGACCTTGGCACCACCTACGACCTGGGTTATTCGGAAATGGTCGCGGCCAACCCTGGCGTCGACGCCTGGTTGCCGGGGGCCGGTACCGAGATCGTGCTGCCGACGCGCTTCATCCTGCCGCCGGGTCCTCGCGAAGGCATTGTGATCAACCTGGCGGAATACCGGCTTTACTATTACCCCAAGGGCCAGAATGTGGTTTACACGTTCCCCTTGGGCATCGGCCGTGAAGGCTGGGGTTCGCCGGTCGCGCACACCACCATCACTGGCAAGATCCCCAACCCGACCTGGACGCCGCCCGCGTCGATCAAGGCCGAGCACGCTGCCAATGGTGACCCGCTGCCTAACGTGGTGCCTGCCGGTCCGGACAACCCACTGGGCCCGTTCAAGTTCACCCTGGGCACGCCGGGTTATTTGATTCACGGCTCCAACATGAAGTTTGGTATCGGCACGCGTACAAGCCACGGCTGCTTCCGCATGTTCAACAACAATGTGCTGGAGATGGCCGACATGGTGCCGGTCGGCACATCGGTGCGCATCATCAATGATGCCTACAAGTTCGGCAGCAGTGGCGGCAAGGTCTACCTTGAGGCGCATACACCGCTGAACGATGACGGCACGCCGTCCGTGGTCGACAAGCACACGGCGGTCATCAATGCCCTGCTCAAGCGCGAAGACCTGGCCAATAACCTGCGGGTGAACTGGGATCAGGTGCGCGATGTGGTGGCGGCCGAAGACGGTCTGCCAACGGAGATTGGTGTACCGGGCGCCACTGCGCCTGTGGCGTCCAGCACGCCGGTCGATCTGCAGCAGTAAGCCTGCTCGATCCCTGGCCCGCCTCAGCCTTGCGCTGCGGCGGGCTTTTTATTGCGCGGGCTTCAGGGCCGAATCCCGGGAAATAAAAAGCCGATCCAAGAATGGATCGGCTTGATAACAACCCCGAAGGATTATTACTTGCGGCTTGCTTTTTCAAGCATGCGCAGAGCGCGCTCGTTAGCTTCGTCAGCAGTCTGTTGTGCTTTTTGAGCAGCAGCCAGAGCTTCATCAGCTTTACGGTAGGCTTCGTCTGCACGAGCCTGGGAGCGAGCTGCTGCGTCTTCAGTTGCAGTCAGACGAGCTTCGGTTTCTTTGGAGACGCTGCTGCAACCGGTAGCCAGAACTGCGGCCAGAGCCAGAGCAGAGAATTTCAGAACGTTGTTCATCGTGTTCCCCTTCAAGGACTTTCTATTAAATGGCTACTTTCTCAGAGTGAGCGGATAGCCGGCGTACATACTACTCATTACTTGTAGTAAGTAAACTGACGTAGCGCAAGAAGCAAAAAAAATTCTTGCGCCGAATCTGTTTTGGCTAATCTTTAGGAGGTTTGTATAAAAACCCTCCAGATTTTTTCATTTCCCTGGGAACTCGATCCAGGCTGAGAGGTCCGGCCCGCATGTGCCGGGTCCGGTAAACAGGTAAAGATTTATATATCGAGGTTGACACTTTTTTTCAGTGGGCCGTTACCGCCTCGCGCATCTTTTGCGTATGTAGAGGTGACTTTAAGAGCGGCAGTTCGTCTCAAGATTCAACTGCCGGCAATGTTCAGGCTATCGATCACTGATTGATCGAGGCCCTTTCTGTAACCGCCAGCGGCAAGGGATGACGAGTGCGCCTTGAGCTATTGCAGCATTGGTGACTACTATTCCCTACGTGCTGGTTGTGAGCGCTATAGGTTTTCTCGTTGTCGAAACCGGCACGGGGTGGCGTAGATGTTCCTTCGCCGGAAAAACATCGGTAAGGTAGGGGTCAAAATCCAAGACCCGCGAGGAGTAGTGATGAGCGAGGCGTTGTCCATCCACCATGACCAGGCAGGTCATCAGTTCGAGACCAATGTGGACGGTCATCGTGCCTATCTGACCTATATGGACCTCGGTAAACAGACCCTGGATATCTATCGCACCTTCGTGCCCAACGCGTTGCGGGGCCGTGGCATTGCTGCGGCGTTAACCGAAGAAGCGTTGAAGTTCGCCGAAGAGGCCGGCTACACGGTGATCCCGTCGTGCTCTTATGTAGAGCGCTACATGGAGCGCCACCAGCGCCATGCCGCGAAGCTGTAACTGAGCGACCGCACCACGAAAAACGCCGGGCTAAGCCCGGCGTTTTTGTGTGCGCGATTCAGCGGTTCAAGTGCGTTTGCGTTTCGGCAATACGTCCTTGAGCTTGGCGTGCATGCTGCGCAGGGTGGTTTCGGTGGCGGACCAGTCGATGCAGGCATCGGTGATCGACACGCCGTACTGCAAGTCGGCCAGGTCTTTTGGAATCGCCTGGCAACCCCAGTTCAGATGGCTCTCGACCATCAGGCCGATAATCGACTGGTTGCCTTCGAGGATCTGGTTGGCGACGTTTTCCATTACCAGTGGCTGCAGGGCCGGGTCCTTGTTGGAGTTGGCGTGGCTGCAGTCGACCATGATGTTCGGCTTGATGTTGGCCTTGTTCAGCGCCTGCTCGCACAGCGCAACGCTGACCGAATCATAGTTGGGTTTGCCGTTGCCGCCGCGCAAGACCACGTGACCATAGGCGTTGCCCTTGGTGGTGACGATGGACACGCCACCTTCCTGGTTGATCCCCAGGAAGCGGTGCGGGCTGGACACCGATTGCAGCGCGTTGATCGCGACGGTCAGGCCGCCATCGGTGCCGTTTTTGAAACCCACGGCCGAAGACAGGCCGGACGCCATTTCGCGGTGAGTCTGGGATTCGGTGGTGCGCGCGCCGATGGCCGACCAGCTGATCAGGTCCTGCAGGTACTGCGGGGAGATCGGGTCGAGGGCTTCGGTGGCGGTGGGCAGGCCCATTTCGGCCAAGTCCAGCAGCAATTGACGACCGATGTGCAAGCCGTCCTGAATCTTGAACGAGTCGTCCAGGTACGGGTCGTTGATCAAACCTTTCCAGCCGACGGTAGTGCGCGGTTTCTCGAAGTAGACGCGCATCACCAGGTACAAGGTGTCGGACACTTCAGCCGCCAGCACTTTGAGGCGCTCGGCGTATTCGTGGGCAGCCTTGAGGTCGTGGATCGAGCAAGGGCCGATCACCACAAAGAGGCGGTGGTCGGTGCCGTCGAGAATGTCACGGATGACTTCGCGGCCCTTGGTGACGGTCTGCAGGGCAGCGTCGCTCAAAGGGATTTCGCGCTTGAGCTGATCGGGCGTGATCAGGGTCTCGTTGGATTCGACGTTAAGGTCATTGATCGGTAAATCAGCCATCGTGTTACTCGTCAGGGTCACGGGTGCCGGCCGCCAGCCATCCCCGTGCGGCGGAGCACAGCATGATTTGAATGCAGGGGGGAGGAACCTTAGCGCGTAACACGGGCCCGCGACAATGGGCAAAACCGGCTTTAATCCAGCGCCGGCGCCACAAAAGTCTCGCGGGAGAACTCACCGGCATGGCGCGAGACCCACTCGCGAGCCATGGCTTCGAGTTGCGCAGGCGTCGGCTCGGCGTCTTCATGCAAGCGGCAGTAGCGTTCGATCTGGCACACTTGCTCGCCCATTCGCGCACCGAACAAGGCGTGCTCATCGGTAAAAGAGATGCCGATGCGATAGCCTTTTTCAAGCTTGCGACACCAGGCTACATAGCCTGGATAACGGGCGCTGGCGCCCAGGGAGGGGATGCGCAGATCAACCGCCGTACCCTGGCGCCAGGCACGCGGGCAATTGCAGGCGACGCCGCCCAGGCCGATAGTGTGCAGGCGTTGGCGGGGAATGGCAGGAGCGGGGCGTTGGATTAACTCGACAGCGACATCATCAGGGTGAGGTAAAAAACGACCCATGTACACGGACTCCGAGCACCGTCCAGTTGACGGCGGTGGCAGCAGTATAGTGAAGGAACTGGAATTGACCGACCTGGATATTGACCAGCAGCTGCTGGGATTGCCAGGTATTTCGCTGGTGGTATTTACCAGTGTCGGTTGTTCCAGTTGCCGCTGGGCACGCCGGCAGCTGCCCGGCTGGCGTTTGCCGGTCGACCGCGTGTGCTGGGTGGATGCCGGGCACAACGGCGGTGCGGTCGAGCGCTACCAGATCTTTCATTTGCCCGCGTTATTCCTCGTGTGCGAGGGTCAATTTCTTGGGCAGTTGCACACCCGTCTTGCACTTGCCGACCTCACCGAGGCAGTGAATCAAGCACTTACCCGCACACCAGAGGATTTGCCATGACCGCAGTTGCATCCCCGTCGCCACGCATTGGCATTATCGGCACCGGTGCTATCGGTGGGTTCTACGGCGTGATGCTGGCGCGTGCCGGGTTCGACGTGCACTTCCTGTTGCGCAGCGAATACGCGGCGGTCAGCGAGCACGGCCTGCACCTCAACAGTACGCTGCATGGCAAGTTGCACCTGCACCCGGTGCAGGCCTACGCCCGCGCTGCGGACATGCCGGCGTGCGACTGGCTGCTGGTGGGCACCAAATCCACCGGTAACGTGGACCTCGCGCCGACCATCGCCCAGGTCGCCGCGCCCGACGCCAAGGTGGTGCTGTTGCAAAACGGCCTCGACGTCGAGGACAGCCTGCGCGAACACCTGCCGCCGTCGCTGCACTTGCTGGGTGGCCTGTGCTACATCGGCGTGCACCGCTCTGCGCCGGGCGTCGTCGAGCATCAGGCCTTGGGCCGGGTCAATCTTGGTTACCACAGCGGCACAGCGGCCAACGATGAATCGCGCCAGCAGGCGATTGTCGAAGAGGGCGCCGCGCTGTTTCACCAGGCCGGTATCGAGTCCCAGGCCATGGCCAATGTGCACCAGGCTCGCTGGCACAAGCTGGTGTGGAATGTGCCGTATAACGGCCTCTCCGTGTTGCTGGGCACTGGCACCACCGCGTTGATGGCTGATGAATCGAGCCGCGAGTTGATCCAGGCATTGATGGCTGAAGTGGTCCAAGGCGCGCACGCCTGCGGCCATGAAATCCCTGCCAGTTACGCCGAGCAGATGTTCGCCATGACCGAAACCATGGACGACTACCTGCCCAGCATGTATCACGACCATGTGCACAAACGTCCGCTGGAATTGGCGGCGATCTATGCCCGGCCATTGGCCGCCGCAAAAGCGGCGGGTTGCGAATTGCCACGCATGCAGGCGCTTTACCAGGCCTTGAGTTTTATTGATCGGCACAACCGCTGATTCGGGGGAAACACCATGGCGAAGGGATTGGGCGACAAACTGGTGCTGGCGATTTCATCGCGTGCACTGTTCGACCTGAGTGACAGTCACAAGGTCTACCTGGCCGAAGGGGTAGAGGCTTACCGCAAGTACCAGATCGAGCACGAGGAAGAAACCCTCGAGCCCGGCGATGCCTTCCCTTTGGTCAAGAAGCTCTTGAGCCTTAACGCCAGCCTGGGCCGGGCCCGCGTCGAAGTGGTGCTGGTGTCGCGCAACAGTGCCGACACCGGCTTGCGCGTGTTCAATTCGATCCAGTATTACGGCCTGGATATTTCCCGCGCCGCGTTCGTCGGCGGGCGCAGTCCCTATCCTTACCTGGCCGCATTTGGCTGCCATCTGTTTCTGTCGACCCATGCCGAAGATGTGCGCAGTGCACTGGATGCCGGGTTTGCCGCGGCGACGATTCTGTCGGGCGGCCCGCATCGGGCGTCGAGTGAGGAATTGCGGATTGCGTTCGACGGCGATGCGGTGTTGTTTTCCGATGAGTCCGAGCGTGTCTATCAATCAGGCGGGCTGGAGGCGTTTCTGGCCAACGAGCGCGAGTCGGCGCGCCAGCCGTTGCACGGTGGTCCGTTCAAGGGGTTTCTGGCGGCGCTTAACGTATTGCAGAGCGAGTTCGCAGACGAGGCATGCCCGATTCGCACAGCGTTGGTCACCGCGCGTTCGGCGCCGTCCCACGAGCGGGTGATTCGCACCCTGCGCGAATGGGATATCCGTCTGGACGAGTCGTTGTTCCTCGGGGGTCTGGAGAAATCCGCGTTTCTGGAGGCGTTCGCCGCCGATGTGTTTTTCGATGACCAGGCCGGTCATTGCGAGAAGGCCAGGGAGGTGGTGGCCACCGGGCATGTGCCCCACGGCATCAGCAATGAGTTGAAAATCCACACCGAGAGCTGAGCCCCAGTCCCGCAGGCGCTGCTAAGCTCATTCAATCCCCGCCATCCTGGCCGTCCAGGAGGTTCTATGATTCGTTCGATGCTGTACGCCACGGACCTCGGTCTGTATGCGCCCTATGTCATGCAGCATGCGCTGGCACTGGCCCGAACGTTCAAGGCGGATTTGTATGTGATTCATGTGGTCGAGCCGCTCGGGCTGTTCGCCGAATCGGTGTTGCAAAGCTACCTTGATGAGAAAGCCCTGAACGAATGGCAGAGCCAGGGGCTGACCACGGTGATGGCAACCATCGAGCAGCGGGTGCTGGACAGTTTTCGCGAGGAGCTGGGGGAAGGGGAGCAGGACCTGAAATTGATTCGCTCGGTGCGCGTGATCCAGGGCGACCCGTGCGAGGTGATTCTCGACCAGCTGCGAAAACTTTCCGTCGACTTGTTGATCGTAGGAAGTCACAGCCACGCAACGGCCGCTGCCACGCCGCTGGGGCGCACGGCCGCGAGGGTGCTGCAGTTGGCGACAGTGCCGGTTTATATGGTGCCCTCGCTGCAGCGCCGGCGCAGTGACGATGCCTGATCGGTAAAAACGATAAAAAGTTCTAGATTTATCCGTCTAACCTTTAATATAGTTATATACCGTCGCTGATACCCGTGGCGTCTATCTGCTTTGAGGGACACATATGAAGCTTCAACAACTGCGCTACATCTGGGAAGTGGCGCACCACGACCTCAACGTTTCCGCTACCGCTCAAAGCCTTTACACCTCGCAACCCGGTATCAGCAAGCAGATCCGCCTGCTCGAAGACGAGCTGGGCGTCGAAGTGTTCGCGCGCAGCGGCAAGCACTTGACCCGCGTCACCCCGGCCGGCGAGCGCATCATCACCACCGCCGGCGAGATCCTGCGCAAAGTCGAAAGCATCAAGCAGATTGCCCAGGAATTCTCCAACGAGAAAAAAGGCACCCTGTCGATCGCCACCACGCATACCCAGGCGCGTTATGCCTTGCCGCCGGTGATCCGCGATTTCATCAAGCAATACCCGGACGTCGCCCTGCACATGCACCAGGGATCGCCGATGCAGATCGCCGAGATGGCCGCTGACGGCACCGTCGATTTCGCCATCGCCACCGAAGCCCTCGAGCTGTTCGGCGACCTGGTGATGATGCCGTGCTACCGCTGGAACCGTTGCGTGGTCGTGCCCCAGGGTCACCCGTTGGCCAAGCTGCCGAAGTTGACCCTCGAAGCCCTGGCCGAATACCCGATCGTGACTTACGTGTTCGGTTTCACTGGCCGCTCCAAGCTCGACGAAGCCTTCAGCCATCGCGGCCTTACGCCGAAAGTGGTGTTTACCGCCGCCGACGCCGACGTGATCAAGACTTACGTCCGACTGGGCCTGGGCGTGGGTATCGTGGCCAAGATGGCGGTCGATACCAACCTCGACAAAGACCTGGTGGTGCTCGACGCCAGCGAGCTGTTCGAGTCCAGCGTGACCAAGATCGGTTTCCGTCGTGGCACGTTCCTGCGTGGCTTCATGTGCGACTTCATCGAGAAATTCGCGCCGCACCTGACCCGTGAAGTCATGGCCAAGGCGATCCAGTGCCACAACAAGCAAGAACTGGAAGAGCTGTTTGACGGCGTAGAATTGCCCGTCCACTGAGTGGCTTATCGGGCCTCGGTAACCGTGAAGTGTTGCCGGGCGCCCGCCACCAGAATCTCCACCTCATCACCCTCGAACTTGCCCAGCAGGCTTTTGCCCAGCGGCGAGCGCGGGGTGATGACAGTCACCGGTTGCCCCACTACGTCGACTTTCAAGCCCGCCGCATCCGGCGCCAGGAACAGCCACTGCTGGCGACCGTTCTCGTCTTCCAAACCCAGTAGCGCGCCGACTTCTATGCCGCGCTGATCGTCGTAAGCACGCAACTGCAGGTTCTGGCACAGCGCCAGCGACTGCTTGATTTCTTCGACGCGCTTGGCTTGCCCGGCCGCGAGGTAAGACGCTTCCAGCCCCAGCGTGTCGTATTTGTTCTCGGCGATATTCTCTTCGTGGGTCGCGGTCTCGTAGGCGGTCTGCGCGGCGCGCTGGGCAATGTCGAGGTCGACGGAGAGTTTTTCCAGGATCAACTGGAGGACGGCGTGCTTATTCATGGGCATCAATCGCAGAATTGCAGGACATTCGCCTTGCTCTTTTCATTGGGCGCGTTCTGGTCCTGTTGCAGCCAGAACTGGCATTTGGGGTTGGACAGGTTGCGCGCGTTGTTGCGCGCCTGGTCCAGGGTTTGCTGTTGTTCCTGCTTGCGAAGGTTTTCCTGGTACTGCTCGAACATACGGTTCGGCGGCTCTGGCGCAACAACGCTGGCGGGCTTGCCCAGTTGCTGGACGGCCTGCGCCACCGGCGCCAGGCTTTGCGGGAACACGTAGCGCGACGCCAGCCAGGTGGTCAGCACAATGGCGATAAACCCCAGCCACAGGCCGAACGCCACTGCGATACTGAGCTTGAACAGCGACAACGAACGATCAGACATAGTGGCCTCCTGGCGGGCATTTGCGGCGTGGCGGCGATTGTCGCACAGCCACTGTGCAGAATAATCGCGATCAAGCCTTCTGCATCGGCGCATTTATGCGGACAATCGAGCCTTTGAGCGTTGGAGCCCGGAATGAAAGCCCGCTGGGATATTTTTTGCAGCGTCGTCGACAACTACGGCGACATCGGCGTGACCTGGCGCCTGGCCCGGCAATTGGTGGTGGAGCACGCCTGCGACGTGCGCCTGTGGGTCGATGACTTGCGTGCTTTTGAACGCATGTGCCCAGAGATTGATGTGCAACTGAACCAGCAATGGCAGGAGGGCGTAGAGGTGTGCCATTGGCCGGCACAATGGCGCGACACGCCTTGCGCCGATGTAGTGATCGCAGCCTTTGCCTGCCAGTTGCCACCTGAGTACATGGAAGCCATGGCCGCGCGCGACCGCACGCCGTTGTGGATGAACCTGGACTACCTCAGCGCTGAAGACTGGGTGGTGGGTTGCCATCGCCTGCCGTCGGTGAAGTTCAAGGGCGTACAGAAGTATTTCTTCTTTCCTGGCTTTCGGCCGGGCACTGGCGGGCTTTTACGCGAAGGCGGCTTGCTGGAGCAGCGTCAGGCTTTTCAAGCTGATCGCGCCGCACAGCGACAATTCCTGCAAGCGCTGGGCGTATTTCCGGCAGATGGCGCGCGTTTGATGTCGCTGTTTGCCTACGAAAACGCCGGGCTCGCCCGTTGGCTGGACGTGCTGGCGACGGACGGGCGTGCCACTCATCTGTTGGTGCCGGAAGGCCGCATCCTTGGCGATGTGCAGCGCTGGCTCGGCGTGGAAGGGCTTGCGGTGGGGGCGGTGCATCAGCGCGATGCCCTGACGGTGCAGGTATTGCCGTTCGTACGCCAAGAGCAATATGACCGCCTGCTGTGGTGCTGCGACTTCAACGCCGTGCGCGGCGAGGACTCGTTCGTACGGGCCCAATGGGCCGGTCGGCCGATGCTGTGGCACATCTATCGCCAGGACGAAGACATCCATCTGGACAAGCTCGATGCCTTCCTGCAGTTGTACACCGGCGCCTTATCGCCCGCCGCCAAGGCAGCGGTGGTTGCCCTTTGGCAAGCCTGGAACGCTGATGGCGATATGGCACAACCGTGGAAAATGCTGCTGGAGCACTGGCCAGAGGTGTGTCAGAACGCCCAGGCGTGGTGTCTGGAACAAGGCTTGCAGGCTGATCTTGCGACGGCGCTGGTACAGTTTTATGAAAGTTGGATATGATACGCGACCTTGATTTTTGTAAATCCCATCCAAATTTCGGATATACGCAATGAAAACTGGTAAAGAACTGAAACCCGGTACAGTGATCCGTCTCGAAAACGACCCTTGGCTGGTTCAGAAAGCTGAGTTCACCAAGTCTGGTCGTAACAGCGCAATCATGAAGACCAAGCTGAAGAACCTGCTGACCGGTTACAAGACCGAGATCGTTTACAGCGCCGACGACAAACTGGACGACGTGATCCTCGACCGCAAAGAAGCGACCCTGTCCTTCATCAGCGGCGACACCTACACGTTCATGGACACCACCGACTACACCATGTACGAGCTGAACGCTGAAGATATCGAAGCTGTTCTGCCGTTCGTTGAAGAAGGCATGGAAGACGTCTGCGAAGCGATCTTCTTCGAAGACCGCCTGGTTTCCGTAGAGCTGCCGACCACTATCGTGCGTAAAGTTGCCTACACCGAAGGTTCCGCTCGCGGCGACACTTCGGGCAAGGTCATGAAGCCTGCCAAACTGGCTAACGGTACCGAGCTGCAAGTGGCTGATTTCATCGAAATCGACGACCTGATCGAGATCGACACCCGTGAAGGTGGTTCGTACAAAGGTCGCGCCAAGAAGTAATTCTGGCCCCGCCGATACGAAAAAAAGCCCGACCTTGAGTCGGGCTTTTTCATGGGCGCCTGTTTAGTTCAGGTGTTGCTTGAGCGCTTGCGAGGCCTGCTGCAAGGCTGAACGGACTTCCGGCACCTTGGGTCGCGCCTTAGGTCTGGTTGATCGCCACCGGGTAATGCGCTTGCGGCGCACGCGGTGTTGATCGACAGCGCGAGCAGGGTGCCGAAGGCTTTACCCATTGTGTTCATGGTCTTCTCCAGTGGCGGCAAAGGGCATCAGACAGTCACGTGCAGGCGCACATCGACGTTGCCACGGGTGGCGTTGGAGTACGGGCAGACTTGGTGAGCCGCGTCGACCAGGCTTTGCGCATCATCCTGCGCCAGGCCCGGCAGGCTCACGTGCAAGTCGATGTCCAGGCCGAAACCGCCGGGGATTTGACCGATGCCGACGTGGGCAGTGATCGAAGCGTCATCCGGGATTTTGCGCTTGGTCTGGCTGGCGACGAACTTCAGTGCGCCGATGAAGCAGGCCGAGTAGCCGGCCGCGAACAGTTGCTCAGGGTTGGTGGCTTGGCCGCCGGCGCCGCCCAGTTCTTTGGGGGTGGAGAGTTTGACGTCGAGGATGTTGTCGCTGGAAACAGCACGACCATCACGGCCGCCGGTGGCGGTGGCTACTGCGGTATAGAGCGTTTGCATGGTGTCGTCCTCTTGGGTTTTTAGCGCTAAATGTTTGCGCGCTAAGTAGTTGGTGAGGGCGAATGTATAGCGCTAATGTTTAGCGCGCAAGATAAATTTACAGAAATCTTTTCCGGACGTTATTTTCTGGCACATACCCAAACAAATGTGGGAGCTGGCTTGCCTGCGATTACGCAGTGTCAGCCAATGCATTCATGACTGATGTACCGCGATCGCAGGCAAGCCAGCTCCCACCTTTTTACTGCGTGAATGCCTTTAAATGGCGTCTTGCAGATTTCCCCGCAAGGCAATCAAATCACTTTGCAACTTGCGCAACTGCTCCAGCTGTAACCCGCTGGCGCCGAGGATGCACTGCGGGATGCCCATGGCTTTTTCCTGCAACGCACGGCCGGCCTGGGTCAATTCCACCACCACCACACGTTCATCTTCGCGGCTGCGGGTCCGGCTGAGCAGGCCTTCGGCCTCTAACCGCTTAAGCAGCGGCGTCAGCGAACCCGGATCGGTCAGCAGGCGAGTGCTGATTTCGCCAACGGTCAGACCATCCTCTTCCCACAGCACCATCATCGCCAGGTACTGCGGATAGGTCAGGCCGAGGGCTTGCAGCAGCGGCTTGTAGACCTTGGTCATCAGCAACGAAGTGGAGTGCAGGGCGAAACACAACTGGTTATCCAGCATGAGGGATTCGCAAGGGTCGGGATTTTTGCGCATGACAGTGCCTCGAAAAAGCGTATATGGGCTGGAATCTAGCGATCAAACCTTTAATGCGCCAGATAATTCTGGCTATTGGGTCAGACCAGGCCGCTTTGTAATGCCAGATCCCAGGGCGGTACTGGGCTGAAGCGGGACTTGAGGTATTCCAGCAGCAGGCGGCTGCGTGCATTGGCCTGCTGCTCCAGACGCAGCGCGTAAATGCCGGTGGTTTCCGGGCTGGGCAGGCCGTTTTCGCAAAACAGCGGTAATAACTCACCACGCACCAGGTATTCACTGGCCAGCCACGTCGGCAAATGCGCGATGCCCAGCCCGGCGAGCGCGCCGCACAGCAGTGCTTCGGCATTATTGGCACTCAGGCGAATGCGTTGCGGGCGATAGGTGGCGCGGCGCCCGTCCAGCTCGAAGCGCCAGGCGAACATCGGCGCCAGGCCGTCCCAGTCGAGGCCATCATGCTCGCTCAGCTCCCGAGGATGGGTCGGCGTGCCGCGGCTTTTGAGGTAAGCGGGGCTGGCGCAGGCGATGCGCACGATGCTGGCCAATGGCGTGGCAATCAAGCGGGTGTCGACGATGTGCCCGGCGCGCAGCACCAGGTCGACCTTGCCCAAGTGTGCGCCCTGCATGTCGACAAAGCTGTCGATCAAATGCAGGTGCACATCCAGCCCCGGATACACGTTCAGAAAGTCGGCGATCACCGGCGCCAAGTGCCGTCGGCCGAAGGCTGCCGGCGCGTCCACGCGGATCAGGCCCTCCGGCGCGTGGCTCAACGACACCGCCTCGGCCCGGGCCAGTTGCAACTCGCTGACAATCCGTCGCGCCCGTTCGGCAAACGCCAGGCCTGCCGGTGTTGGCACCACGGCATGGGTGCTGCGCTGGAACAAGCGGCTGCCGACCGAGCTTTCCAGGCTGTCAATGCGCCGAGCCACAGCTGAAGGGGTCAGCGGATGGCGGCGGGCAGCGGCGGAAAAACTGCCGGTTTCCAGCACATCAAGAAACAGGCTCAGTTGGTCGGTCAAGGTATTGGGGTTCATGAGGAGGCGCTTATGCGAGTTCGGCACAGCCATTGTGCGTTGCTGTGCGTTTCCACGCCACAGGCGACTGCGTAGCATGCTTCGCCTGGGCTTTTGGAGTGATGCGCGGTGTTGGATTTAGCGATGTACCTGGTATTGGGCGCAGCCCTGGGCACGGTCGGCGGCCTGTTCGGCATTGGCGGCGGGCTGATTGCCATCCCGGTGCTGGGCGTGTTGTTCGGGCTGGATCAACAACTCGCCCAAGGCACCGCGCTGGTGATGGTGGTGCCCAATGTGATGCTGGCGCTTTGGCGTTATCACCAGCGTAACCGTATCGAATTGCGCCACGCGTTGCCGTTGGGCGTCATGGGTTTCTGCTTTGCCTGGCTGGGCTCGATCTGGGCGGTGGGCCTGGACGCCGGCGCGATGCGCATCGGTTTTATTGCATTCCTGCTGACGCTCTCCGCTTACAACCTGCTGCGCATGTTCACTCGCAATGCGCCGCCGACTGCGCAGATGCGTTATTCCTGGCCTTGGCTCGGCGTGCTCGGCGCCGCCTCGGGTTCCATGGGCGGCTTGTTTGGCGTGGGTGGCGCAGTGGTGGCGACGCCGGTGCTGACCAGTCTTTTCGGTACCACCCAAGTGGTCGCTCAAGGCCTGTCGCTGGCGTTGGCGCTGCCCAGTACCAGCGTGACCCTGGTCACCTACGCCTGGCACCAGGAGGTGGATTGGATGATCGGCGTGCCATTGGCGGTCGGTGGCCTGCTCAGTATCAGTTGGGGGGTAAAAGTCGCCCACGCGCTGCCCGAACGGGTATTGCGCGGCCTGTTCTGCGGCTTTCTGGCGGTGTGCGCGGTGATGCTGACGTTTAAAGTCTGAAGCCTTCGAGGATGTATTCGGCCAGGCATTCGGTGATGGGCGAGGCCATCGCCGGGTTGCGCAGCAGGCGCAGGCTCATCGACGGCAGAGGCGGAAAGCCTTCATCGCTGCCCAGGATTCGTAAGTCGTCGGTCACCAGGCCTTCCATGCTGACCATCACCGCCAGCCCCGAGCCGACCACGGCTTGAATCGCCGCGACGTTGGAACTGTGGTACGCCAGGCGATAATCGATGCCGGCAGCATCCAGCGCGGTGCGGGTCCATTGGGTGCAAAAGCTGTCGACGCCGGAAATAGCCAGGGGCAAGGTCTCGTGCTCATCCACGCAGAAGCACGGCGCCGCCACCCAGACCATGCGCTCACTGCGCAGCAATTCGCCGATTTCATTGCCGGGCTCGCGGCTGATCACGGTCAGCGCCAGGTCGCGCCGCTGCATCAACACCGCCGACGACTCGCAGTGCATTTCGATCTGGATCAGCGGGTAGGCCTTGGAAAACCGTTTGAGAATCCCCGGCAGGAAACGCATCACGTAATCATCCGGCGTGCCGATGCGCACCAGCCCGACCATATGAGGTTCGCGCAGGGTGTTGAACACCTCACTGTGCAGTTTCAGGATGCGCCGCGCATAACCCAGCAATACCTGGCCTTCGGCCGTCAGCCGTACCTGACGACCGTCGCGCTCGAACAGCTTGCGCTGCAGCACGTCTTCTTCGAGGCGCTTCATTTGCATGCTCACCGCCGACTGTGTGCGGTTGACCAGTTCACCGGCGCGGGTAAAGCCGCCCTGATCGGCGATGGCGACGAAGGTGCGCAGCACTTCAGTGTCAATGCTTGGGTAGCCGGACAATTGATCAATCTCCGAGATGTATTACATAAGAAACATTCGTTGGATTGATCATAGTGCCAGGCACACACTCTCGTCATCCCCATTGGAGGGCGAGAAGATGAAAGGTCAGAAAGGTTTTGTGTTGATGACGAAACGTCCGTTTTCCGGATTTTTCCAGCGGGTTGCCCGGTGGCAGGCGCTGCACCATGAGCGCCAGGCGCTGGCGAGTTTGAGCGACGATGCGCTCAAGGACATCGGGCTTAATCGGGGCGATGTGGAGCAGGACAGTCACCTGCATTTCTGGCAAGACCCGCTGCGAAAGTAACCTGGAATGCAGTAGGGTTGTCGGCGAGCCCACACGGAGAGACTCATGCCCGCCGACCTGTCTTTTTCACTCAAGCACGCTCGACGCATGGCGCTGGCGGCCCAGGGTTTTTCCGGGCGCCAGGCGCCGGCACTGATCAAGGCTACGCATCTCAATCGTTTGATCGAGCGCTTGGGTGTGCTGCAGATCGATTCGGTCAACGCCGTGGTGCGCTCGCATTACCTGCCGCTGTTTTCCCGCCTTGGCCAGTACTCCCCGCTGATCCTCGAACAAGCTGCCTGGAGCCAGGGGCGGCGGCGCTCGCTCTTTGAGTATTGGGGCCATGAGGCCTCGTTGCTGCCCATGGCGCTGTACCCGTTGATGCGCTGGCGCATGGAGCGGGCCAAGCAGGGGCAGGGGATTTATGCGCAAATGGCGCGGTTCGGGCGCGAGCAGCAGGCCACCATCCAGCGCGTGCTGCAGACCGTCGAGCAACAGGGCGCGGTGGGTGCTGGCAGCTTGTCCACCCGTGAGGAGCGCGCCGGCCCGTGGTGGGATTGGAGTGATGAAAAGCACGCACTGGAATGGCTGTTTGCTGCGGGATTGGTCACGGTGGCGGGGCGTCGCGGGTTTGAGCGGCTCTATGATTTGCCCGAGCGCGTCATCCCCGCCGACCTCCTTCTGGCCACCGTGAGCGAGGCCGAGGCCCAGCGCGGTTTGTTGCTGCACAGCGCGACTGCCTTGGGCGTTGGTACCGAAAAGGATCTGCGCGATTATTTCCGCCTGGACCCTGCCGACAGCCGTGGCCGCTTGGCCGAGCTGGTCGAGGATGGGCAACTGCGGGTGTGTCAGGTGCAGGGCTGGAAGCAACCGGCGTACTGCCTGCCAGACCCGAAGGTACCGCGCAAAGTGCCGGCCAGTGCCTTGTTATCGCCGTTCGACTCACTGATCTGGGAGCGCAGCCGCACCGAGCGATTGTTTGATTTTCGCTACCGGCTGGAGATCTACACCCCCCAAGACAAGCGGGTGTACGGCTATTACGTGCTGCCGTTTTTGCACAATGAGCGGATCGCCGCGCGTGTCGACCTGCGCGCCGAACGCGCCCATGGGCGGCTGGCCGTGCATGCGGTGCACGAAGAAGCGCCGGGGCTAAACGAGGAGGGGATGCAGGCGTTGGCCTTGAACCTGCGGCAGATGGCTGATTGGTTGGGGCTGGAACAGGTCCAGCTCAATTGCCAGCGGCCAAGTGCTGCTCGGTTAAGAGTCGCAATGCTGCAAACCTGAGCTGCAGCTGGTTTTTGTGGCGAGCGGGCTTGCCCCGCGTTGGGTGGCGAAGCCCCCCAAAACCATCCACCTCATTCTTCCAGACACACCGCAGTGGTTGTAGTGGGGCGGCTGCGCCACCCAACGCGGGGCAAGCCCGCTCGCCACAGGAAGCCCGCTCACCCAAATCTCAGCGTTTGACTTGCTTCAAGGTCTCGGCAATCAAAAACGCCAATTCCAGCGACTGATCGGCATTCATCCGTGGGTCGCAGTGGGTGTGGTAGCGGTCCGACAGGCCATCTTCGGTGATCGGTCGCGCGCCGCCGATGCATTCGGTGACGTTCTGTCCGGTCATTTCGATGTGAATCCCGCCGGCATACGAGCCTTCGGCTTGATGCACCTGGAAGAACTCTTTCACCTCGCCAAGAATCTGCGCAAAGTCGCGGGTCTTGTAGCCGCTGCTGGCCTTGATGGTGTTGCCATGCATCGGGTCGGAGCTCCACAGCACCTGCTTGCCCTCGCGCTGCACGGCGCGGATCAGGTTGGGCAGGTGGTCGCCCACCTTGCCGGCGCCCATGCGCGCGATCAGGTTGAGGCGGCCGGGGTCGTTGTCCGGGTTGAGAATGTCGATCAGGCGGATCAAGTCGTCGGGGTTCATGCTCGGGCCGACCTTGACGCCGATCGGGTTGTTCACCCCGCGCAGGAATTCGACGTGGGCGCCGTCCAGCTGACGGGTGCGGTCGCCGATCCAGAGCATGTGCGCCGAGCAGTCGTAGTAGTCGTTGGTCAGGCTGTCGCGGCGCACAAAGGCTTGCTCGTAGTTGAGCAGCAGCGCTTCGTGAGCGGTGAAGAAGCTGGTTTCGCGCAGTTGCGGCGAGCTGTCCATGCCACAGGCGCGCATGAAGGCCAGGGTTTCGTCGATGCGGTCGGCCAACTGGCTGTATTTTTCGGCCAGTGCGGAGTTGGCAATGAAGTCCAGGTTCCACTTGTGCACTTGATGCAGGTCGGCAAAACCGCCCTGAGCAAACGCGCGCAGCAAATTCAGCGTGGCGGTGGACTGGTGGTAAGACTGCAGCAGGCGATCCGGGTCCGGAACGCGGCTTTTCTCGTCGAAACCGATGCCGTTGACGATGTCGCCACGGTAGGCGGGCAGGGTGACGCCGTCGATGGTTTCATCGTTGGCCGAGCGCGGCTTGGCGAACTGGCCGGCCATGCGCCCGACTTTGACCACCGGGCAGCCGGCGGCGAAGGTCATCACGATTGCCATCTGCAGCAGCACCTTGAAGGTGTCGCGGATTTTTGCCGCGGAGAACTCGGCAAAGCTTTCGGCGCAGTCACCGCCCTGCAGCAGGAACGCGCGGCCCTGGGTCACTTCGGCAAACTGACGGCGCAACTCGCGGGCTTCCCCGGCAAACACCAGTGGCGGGTAGCTGGCCAGGTTCTGCTCCACTTGCAGCAAGTGTGCAGCGTCCGGGTACTGGGGTTGTTGCTGGATCGGCAGGGCGCGCCAGCTGTCGGGGCTCCAGGGTTGGCTCATCGTGAACTCGATTGGTTGATTGACGGTGGGGCGCCAATGTTATCAGCAATTAGTGCGTGACCTGTTGCCGCCGGTTGGCCGACAATCGCGCCTTTGCCGTGCGGTAAACCCTTTAGGAGTAGTGATGACCGAGGAGCGTGTCGAGCGCCTGCTGGCCGAAGTCCATGATGATTTCGGCATGATCCGCGTGCTTGAAGTGGCCGATTATCGCTTTCTCGAGTTTGGCGACGCCATCGAGCAAAGCTGCGTATTCACCGCCGATCCGAGTTGGCTGGAGTACGACTACACCCGCGCGATGCTGATTGGCGCGTTGTGCCACGAGCAACCGGAGAGTGCGCTGTTCCTCGGGCTGGGCGCCGGCACGCTGACCCAGGCGTGCCTCAAGTTTCTGCCGCTGGAAGACGTCGAAGCCATTGAGCTGCGCCCGGACGTGCCGCGCCTGGCCATTGAGTACCTGGGGCTGGATGACGATCCGCGCCTGTACATCCGTATTGGCGACGCGCTGCAGTTGCTCGACACCGCCGAATCGGCTGACCTGATTTTCGTCGACCTGTATACCGACGTCGGCCCGGGCGTGGGGCACCTGGCCTGGACCTTCCTGGAAAACTGCCAGAAGAAACTCAATCCCGGCGGCTGGCTGGTGATCAACCAGTGGGCCACCGATGATGGCAAGCCGCTGGGTGCGGCGTTGCTGCGCGGGTTGTATCACCGGCATTACTGGGAGCTGCCGGTGAAGGAGGGCAATGTGATTTTGCTGGTGCCTTCGGAGCTGGATCAGGCACTGGACCTGGGTGCGCTGACGGCGCGTGCCGACGCTTTGGCGCCGCGGTTGGGGTACTCGTTGCAGGCGTTGATCAAGGCGATTCGGCCGGCGACTTAGTTGCCGGTACTGGCGCCATCGCGGGCAAGCCCGGCTCCCACAGGGGATAGGCGATCAAATGTGGAAGCGGGCTTGCTCGCGATGAGGCCGACACTGTTCACTCAAATCCCCTTGAACACCCCCGGCCGCTTCTCAACCATCGCCCGCACACCCTCTTTGGCATCTTCACTGTTGAGCAGCTTCTCCACCACCACCTGCAACCCGGCGGCGGCAACGGTTTCGCCTTCCATCCGTGCTTGGCGCGCCGACATCAGCGTCGCTTGCACACCCAGCGGCGCCTGGCGGGCAATACGGCTGGCTAGCTCAATGGCGCGCGGCAGCAAATCTTCGCTGGCCATCACTTCCTGCACCAAGCCCAGCCTGAGCGCCTCGTGTGCATCAAATTCATCGCCGGTGAGCAACCAGCGCATGGCGTTGCCCCAGCCGGCCACCTGATGAAAACGTAAGGTCGCGCCGCCAAACGGAAAGATCCCACGCTTTACTTCCATTTGCGCAAAGCGCGTGTTGCTCGCGCAAATATTGATATCGGCTGCCAGCATCAACTCGATGCCAATGGTCAGGCAGTAGCCCTGGGCCGCGACGATCACCGGTTTATTGACCCTCGGCCCGGCGAACACACCCCATGGATCGCAGCCGCCCAGTGGCGGTTGCCAGCCTCCGGACATCACGCCGCTGACATTGGCCAGGTCCAGCCCGGCGGTGAAGTGGTCGCCGTGGGCAAACACCACGGCCACCCGGGCCTCGTCGTTTCGATCAAATTCGCCATAGGCCAGGCTCAGCTCATTGAGCAGATCCAGGTCAAAGGCATTGCGCTTGGCCACTCGGTCCAGACCCAACAGCAGGACATGGCCCTGTAACTCACGGCTGACGCGACTGCTGCTGGCTTGATTCATCGGGTGTGCCCTCAGGGCTTGGGTGGGTTTCAGACCAAAGGTCTTGATGGGCAGATGAAACGTTTAAGCGTTATGACCAACAGGGCCGGGCCTTTGAAAAAATAGACCCTGGCGCGGCTATCCGCAAAGGCTTTGATGCAGCGCGGTTTATCGGCGCTTTGCGATAAAAAAAGCTCCCTTTTTCAGCTATTTCCGGTATAGTGCGCGCCGGCCTTTAACCGGGCCGCGTTTAGGTAGCGCAATTCCCCGAAGTCAGCTTCGGCTGCACGTCCGCACAGCGGACTCTTCCTTGACGAATCTTTTTCATTCATTCGTTTTCGCAAATCCCCGCCGACAAAGCAGCCAGGGCGACTCTTGAGTCTCAACACGGCATGCGCAGCTTTGGAGCATGGGTCTTTGCGGATGCACTTAGAGGCAGACCCATGACCCAGGAAACCGGCGGCTTCGCCGCTTTTAATCTTAACCCGAACATTCTTGCAGCCGTCATCGCGACCGGCTACGAAGAACCTTCGGCTATTCAGCAGCAATCGATCCCGATCATCATGGCCGGCCAAGACATGATTGGCCAAGCGCAAACCGGTACCGGTAAAACCGCCGCGTTCGCCCTGCCAATCCTGCACTGCATCGATCCTGCCAAGCGCGAGCCGCAAGCCCTGATCCTGGCGCCAACCCGTGAGTTGGCGCTGCAAGTAGCAACCGCTTTTGAAACCTACGCCAAGCAAATGCCAGGCGTAACCGTTGTGGCCGTTTACGGCGGCGCGCCTATGGGCCCACAACTTAAAGCAATCCGTAACGGCGCACAGATTGTTGTCGCCACTCCGGGCCGTCTGTGCGACCACCTGCGTCGTGACGAAAAAGTCCTGTCGACCGTGAACCACCTGGTTCTGGACGAAGCTGACGAAATGTTGAAGCTGGGCTTCATGGATGACCTGGAAGTTATCTTCAAGGCGCTGCCACCGACCCGTCAGACCGTATTGTTCTCGGCCACCCTGCCACAGTCGATCCGAGCCATTGCCGAACGCCACCTGCGCGATCCGCAACACGTGAAGATCCAGACCAAGACTCAGACCGTTACCGCGATCGAACAGGCTCACCTGTTGGTTCACGCTGACCAGAAGACCTCGGCTGTATTGAGCCTGCTGGAAGTCGAAGACTTCGACGCCTTGATCATGTTCGTGCGCACCAAGCAAGCGACCCTGGACCTGGCCAGTGCCCTGGAAGCCAAAGGCTACAAAGCTGCTGCGCTGAACGGTGACATCGCCCAGAACCAACGTGAGCGCGTGATCGACTCCCTCAAGGATGGCCGTCTGGACATCGTTGTGGCGACCGACGTTGCTGCCCGTGGTCTCGACGTTCCACGTATCACCCACGTGTTCAACGTTGACATGCCGTACGACCCAGAGTCTTACGTTCACCGTATCGGCCGTACCGGCCGTGCCGGTCGCGAAGGTCGTGCACTGCTGCTGGTGACTCCACGTGAGCGCCGCATGCTGCAAGTGATCGAGCGTGTGACCGGTCAGAAAGTTGCCGAAGTCCGCCTGCCGGATGCTCAGGCCGTTCTCGATGCTCGCATCAAGAAACTGACCAACAGCCTGTCGCCGCTGGTGGCTGACGCTGAATCGACCCACGGCGAACTGCTGGACCGCCTGACTGCCGATATCGGTTGCACCCCGCGTGCCCTGGCTGCAGCCCTGCTGCGCAAGGCTACCAACGGTCAAGCGCTGACCTTGGCTGCGATCGAGAAAGAACGTCCACTGGTGCCGAACAACGCTCCGCGCGGTGATCGTCCAGAGCGTACTGGCGACCGTCCAGACCGTGGTGATCGTGAGCGTCGTGCTCCGGTTCCATTGGCTGAAGGCCGTGCTCGTTGCCGTACCGCGCTGGGCGCGCGTGATGGTATCGCGGCCAAGAACCTGCTGGGCGCTATCCTCAACGAGGGTGGCCTGGCACGTGAAGCGATCGGTCGTATCCAGGTTCGTGACAGCTTCTCCCTGGTGGAGCTGCCGGAAGACGGTCTGGAAAAACTGCTGGCCAAGCTCAAAGACACTCGCGTTGCCGGTAAGCAGCTGAAGCTGCGTCGCTACCGCGAAGATTGATCCGCCCTTGGGCTGATTGATCGCACATAAAAAATCCCCGACTGGTTCGGGGATTTTTTTTTGCCTGGATTTCAGGTTTGGATTAGCACTCGATCCCACATTTAGATCTGTGTTAGCCGAAGCGGTAGATGTCCATCCCGAGCGCACCCATGGTGAAACCTTGATGCGCCGTGCTGAACTCGCCGCCGGCGCCCCGGGCGAAATACAGCGGCAGCAAATGCTCGTCGCTGGGATGGCTGCGCACGGCATGTGGTGCCTGGCGGCGATAGTCGTGCAGGGCGGCTTCGTCGTTGGCCGCCAGTTTGCTGACCATCCAATCACGAAATTCCCGTGCCCAAGGCTCAATGCTCTCAGGTCCGGCATGCCAGTCCAGTTCGCCCAGGTTGTGGGTGATGCTGCCCGAACCGATCAACAGCACGCCGTGCTCACGCAAACTGGCCAGGGCATGCCCGACGCGGGTTTGCAGGGCAGGGCCCATACGGCTTGGCAGCGACACCTGCACCACCGGAATATCGGCGGCCGGGTACATCAGTGAAAGGGGCACCCAGGTGCCATGGTCGAACGGGCGCTGGTCATCGACGCGAGCCTCAAGGCCATCAGCCTTGAGCAGTTCGACTATCTGGGTTGCCAACTGCGGGTCACCGGGTGCGGGGTACTGCACGGCGAACAAATCCCGTGGGAAGCCGCCGAAATCGTGCCAGGTCTCGGGTGCGGCGCTGCCGGTAACCAGCAGGCCCTGGCTTTCCCAGTGCGCTGAGACCACCACAATGGCCTTGGGCCGTGGCAACTCGGCCGCCAGGCGCTTGAGTGCCGGGCCGCTGGCACCGGGTTGCAGGGCGAGCATGGGCGAACCGTGGGAGATAAACAGGCTGGGGAACATAAGAGGGGTCCTGAGCGTTAACATGGGCCCATCTTCAATCAGATCATTGATCTAAATCTAATATAAGTTTTAGCGCCTTTTGATCGAATTTTCAGGGTGATTCCATGGAGCCTAAGTTTTGGCAAGAGCGTTGGGCACGCAATCAGATCGGTTTTCATCTGCCCGAGGTCAACCCCTACCTGCAACGCCACTGGCCAAAACTGGCCTTGGCTGAAGGGGCAAAGGTGTTGGTGCCGCTGTGCGGCAAAAGCCTGGATCTGATATGGCTGGCAAGCTTGGGTTATCGCGTGCTGGGTGTGGAGCTGTCCGAGCAGGCGGTGCAGGCGTTCTTCAGTGAGCAAGGGCTGGTGCCCAGGATCAGCCAGCGTGGCGTGTTCAAGGTGTACCAGGCGGATCTGATCGAGGTGTGGTGCGGCGATTTCTTTGCCTTGGACGCCGAAGCGCTGGCCGATTGCTCCGCGCTTTACGATCGCGCGGCATTGATCGCGTTGCCGCCGTTGATGCGGGCGCAGTACGCCGAGCATCTGAATGCCTTGTTGCGCCCGGGCTGTCAGGGTTTGCTGATCACCCTCGACTACGATCAGACACAAAAGGCTGGGCCGCCGTTTGCGGTAACCGATGATGAGGTGAAGGTGTTGCTGGGCTCGCACTGGACTGTGCAGGTGGTGGAGGAGCAAGACATCCTGGGTGAGAGTTGGAAGTTTGTGCAAGACGGTGTCACGCGGCTGGAAGAGCGCGTGTACCAACTGACAAAGTACTGACCCTGCTATCGCCATCGCGGGCAAGCCCGGCTCCCACATTGACCGCGTCGCTCACCGTGTATGTGAACCTGAGCAGATCCTTGTGGGAGTCGGGCTTGCCCGCGATGGCGATTCAAGCACTCAAAAAAAAGGGGCGATCAGATCGCCCCTTTTTTGTGTTACCGCGCAGCTATCAGCCCCGGCGACGCAATGCGTCGATCCGCTCTTCCAGCGGCGGGTGGCTCATGAACATGCGTGCAAAACCTTGCTTGATGCCACCGTTGATACCAAACGCGGTCAGGCTGTCCGGCATGTGCACGGGCAGGCCTTGTTCGGAGCGCAAGTGTTGCAGTGCCGCAATCATCGCCCCGGTACCGGCCAGGCGGGCACCGGCTTCGTCCGCGCGGAACTCGCGTTTACGCGAGAACCACATGGTGATCGCGCTGGCTAGGAAGCCCAGCACCACCTCGGCAAAGAGGGTCGCCACGAAGTAGGCAATGCCGCGGCCTTCTTCGTTCTTGAAGATCACCTTGTCGACGAAGTTGCCGATGATCCGTGCAAAGAACATCACGAAGGTGTTCACCACGCCTTGTACCAGCGCCAGGGTGACCATGTCGCCGTTGGCCACGTGGCCGATCTCGTGGGCCAGTACCGCTTTCACTTCGTCGTAGGAGAAGCGTTCGAGCATGCCCTGGCTCACCGCAACAAGGGCGTCGTTCTTGTTCCAGCCGGTGGCAAAGGCGTTGGCCTCATACGCCGGGAAAATCCCGACCTCAGGCATCTTGATGCCAGCCTCGCGGGACAACTGCTCAACGGTCTGCAGCAACCATTGCTCATGGCGGGTGCGTGGCTGGGTGATGACCTGGGTGCTGGTGCTCATCTTCGCCATCCACTTGGAGATGAACAGCGAGAAGATCGAGCCGGCAAAACCAAAGATTGCACAGAAGACCAGCAGCTGATTGAGGTTCAGATCAACCCCGTTGGCCGCCATGAACCCGTTGAAGCCGAACAGGCTCAGGGTGATGCTGGCAATCAGCACGACCGCCAGGTTAGTGGCCAAGAACAGCAGGATGCGCATCATGGTTGTAGAATTCTCCTCATGCTTAATATGTCGCGTACTGCGGGGTATATAAGGTGCGGCCTGGGGCGATTCAACCGAGCGACTATTTCAAACTGTGTCCTACAGCCTGAATGTAGAGCCTTGAAAGGATTTTCCGAGCTGAAAAGCCAGCCGCAATCACCCCATTCAAGCCTTCGCGCCCTGCAATTATAGGAGGCTGACCGCTCCGTGGCGTGCAGCGGCAGGGAGGAGGGGGCGGCGGGTAGAGAAGTGTTGCCAGATACTCGCCGTACGACCGAATGTCGATCGTACGGCGGCATGTGCGTTATTGGCGATAGGACTTGAGGAAGTTGCCGATGCGACCAATGGCCATGTCCAGGTCATCCACGCGCGGCAATGTCACCACGCGGAAGTGATCCGGCCACGGCCAGTTGAACGCCGTTCCCTGCACCACCAACAGCTTTTCCGACAGCAGCAGGTCGAGCACGAATTTCTCGTCGTTGAGGATCGGGCAGACTTTCGGGTCGATCCGTGGGAACGCATACAGCGCGCCCATGGGTTTCACGCAGCTCACGCCGGGGATCGCGTTGAGCAACTCCCAGGTACGGTTGCGCTGCTCCAGCAGGCGGCCCTGAGGCAGTACCAGGTCGTTGATGCTCTGGTAGCCGCCGAGGGCGGTCTGGATTGCATGCTGGCTCGGCACGTTGGCACACAAGCGCATATTGGCCAGCATGTCGATGCCTTCGATGTAGCTCTGGGCGTTGTGCTTGGGCCCGGAGATGGCGATCCAGCCGGAGCGGAAACCCGCCACGCGGTAGGATTTGGACAGGCCGTTGAAGGTCAGGCACAGCAGGTCCGGCGCCAGGGAGCCGGTGCAGATGTGCACGGCGTCGTCGTAAAGGATCTTGTCGTAGATCTCGTCGGAGAACACCACCAGGTTGTGCTGGCGTGCCAGCTCGAGCATGCCCAGCAACACTTCCCTGGAGTACACGGCGCCGGTCGGGTTGTTCGGGTTGATGATCACCAGGGCCTTGGTGTTCGGCGTGATCTTAGCCTTGATGTCGGCCAGGTCCGGGAACCAGTCGGCGCCTTCATCGCACAGGTAGTGCACCGGGTGGCCGCCAGCCAGGGTCACGGCAGCGGTCCACAGCGGGTAGTCGGGCGCCGGCACCAGCACTTCGTCGCCGTTGTTGAGCAAGGCCTGCATGGACATCACGATCAGCTCGGACACGCCGTTGCCCAGGTAGATGTCTTCGATGCCGACACCTTCCACCTGCTTCTGCTGGTAGTACTGCATCACGGCTTTACGCGCGCTGAACAGGCCCTTGGAGTCGCTGTAGCCCTGAGCGGTCGGCAGGTTGCGGATCACGTCCTGGAGGATTTCGTCCGGCGCTTCGAAACCAAATGGCGCCGGGTTGCCAATGTTCAGCTTGAGGATGCGATGGCCTTCCTCTTCCAGGCGTTTGGCGTGCTTGAGCACTGGGCCGCGAATGTCGTAGCAGACGTTGGCGAGCTTGTTCGATTTGCTGACCTGCATGGCGATGTGATCCTGAAAATGAACGATCCAGACGGCGTGGACACTACCGTACTGCGAATCCTGCGAGGCCTGCACCCATAAATACGTTTGAATGCCGGTAGCGCGGGTGCCAGACTGGCGTTTTTAAGAGGCGCAATCATACGTGCCGCCTGTTCCGTGGAAAAGATACAGATCAGGCTTTTTCAGTTGCCGAGGTGGATTGATGGATAAGTTGCAGAAAACCCTGGATGAGTGGCGGGACATGCTCGACCCCGCGCAGTATCAGGTGTGTCGCCTCAAGGGCACCGAGCGCCCGTTCAGCGGCAAATACAACGAAACCAAAACCGACGGTGTGTATCACTGCATCTGTTGCAATGAGCCGCTGTTCGATTCCAAAACCAAGTTCGACTCCGGCTGCGGCTGGCCGAGCTTCTACGCGCCGATCGCCGACAGCGCGATGATCGAGATCCGCGACGTCAGCCACGGCATGATCCGCACCGAAGTCACCTGCGCCAAGTGCGATGCGCACCTGGGGCATGTGTTCCCGGATGGTCCGCCGCCGACTGGTTTGCGCTACTGCATCAACTCGGTGTGCCTGGACCTCGTCCCGCGCTAGGGCCGGCAGCACCTTCCAAG